>OMIE01000092.1 GCA_900299025.1 Burkholderiaceae bacterium | reverse complement strand
GGTAGACGATGAGTTCACCGTCGCGCAATCTTAGGCTTGCGCTTGTGCCATAATTTGGTTCTGCCTCGTGCCGGGGTGGTGGAACTGGTAGACGCGCTGGACTCAAAATCCAGTGCCCGTGAGGGCGTGCGGGTTCGATTCCCGCCCCCGGCACCAAACGTCAAATCGTGGCTAGCAGCCACTAAGGCAAGCGAATGACTACCCTTGTTTTTATACACGGCTTTACCTGCGACGGCAGTGACTGGGCCGCTCAATTGAGTTTTTTCGGGCGTCAATGTCCGGTGCTCGCTCTTGATCTGCCGGGTCATGGCAATACCCCAGCCGATGAACGCTGGTCGCTCGAGGCGCTTGCCGAGTCGATGTGGCAGCAACTTGATGCGCTCGGTCTCGAACGAGTTGCCTTGGTTGGACACTCAATGGGCTGTCGGGTGATTCTTGAAGCTGCGAGTCATCGACCCTCTGCGGTCGCTGCCTTAATGCTGGTCGACGGATCAAGAAATGCGCCGCTTGGCCCGCGACAAGAGGCCCAGGTGAAGGCGCTTGAGATGATGCGAATGGACGGATTCAAGCAATTTTTGCGTGAATTTTTTGAGGCAATGTTTACCGACCGGATGTCAGCCGGTCAGCGTCGGGCCATTCTTGAGCGATCGACACGTATGCGTGCCGAAGACGCGCGGGCTTTGCGCGCCAACATGATGGGCTGGGACGCCGCCGTGTTTGAAAGTGCACTCAAACAGGTTCAGCGCTTTGCGATTCCCTTATCGGTCATCCAAACCACCCGTACCGATGCGAGCGGTCGCCATGCCCTCAAACTAGGCGAAACAATGCCGTATCTAGATACGATTGCTGAACACGTACCCTTAGCAGACATTTGTGTGATGCCTGGTGAAGGACATTTTCCTCAAATCGAATCGCCAGAGGCCTTCAATCAATTATTACAAGGATTTGTCAGCCGACATTGCCTCACGTAGTTGTCAAAATAAATTGACAATATTGGGGCTTTAGGGCTATGCAACCCGCGTGAAAGGTCCATAATGAGCGCTGCGGTGGGATTCATGAGCCGCTGACCAAGCCTCGGGTCCATCGAGGAGACTTTGTAAGGCACGCACTTTGACGCCGCTTTCCACGCTGGTCTATCGCAGCAAGGCCACGATTCCTTTGACGGAACTCGAGCTTTTGTATTTGCTCGGCCAAGCCAGAGGTCGTAACCAGGCTGAGATGATCACAGGATTGTTGGTTTATGACCGTGGCTTGTTTTACCAATGGATTGAGGGCCCCGATCCAAGCATGGGTAAGCTTTGGCAGGCCATTCGCCAGGATCCGCGGCATGGCGATATCGAGATCCTGAGTGAGCAACAAATCCCGATTCGCCTATTTCGTGACTGGCATATGCAACTCGCTTTCCGCGAAGGTTATTGGGGAAGTGCCATTGACGGGCTGGTTCAAGCGCCCAACGATGTGTTGGACCAATTACACGAGCAACCTCAGCGTGCGCCGGCGATCCTGGCTGAGTTCACCGCCTTGGGCGGTGGCCCCTTCGCGCGCACTTTGCGCTGAGGTTTTATCCCGCTTTGCGATGACGGGCTCGCCCTCTCGTGAAACACACGCGACTAGCGCAAAGCGGCTAGCGGCTAAGATAAAAAGGCTCGGTTAAAGCCAACCCTGCCATCCTGCCAAAGCACCGTAGCCGCCTGCGCAAAGAACAATAACCAGTGGGCTGAGCGTTTTGCGCCACGATAGGAAAAAGGCAAGCGGTACCACCAGCAGTAAGGGCCAGTGTGCCGCCTCCGTTGATCCAACGACCCATCCGGCTGATCCCATCAAACCAACGGTTAATGGCGCAAGCCCCGCACGTAAGGTTTCGATGAAAGCTGATTGGTTGTGGCGCATCCCAATGCGGTTTGCCCATAGCGCAATCGTGGCCGAAGGAGCGACAGCCCCGAGCAGGGTGATTGCAGCGCCAAGTGGCCCCGCAATTTGCCAGCCGATGACGGCAACCAATTGCACGTTTGGCCCAGGAGCTGCCTGGCCGATGGCGATCGAAGCGGCAAGTTGGCTTTGGTTGATAAGACCTTGTTCAACCACCAAGTAGCGCTGCATCTCTGGAACCACTGAGATAAAGCCCCCCACGGACATCACCGAAAGCCCTGCGAAATGGGCAAGTAAATCGAGCAGTAAACCCCAGTCGGTCTGGCTTAGGGCTTCAAGCGAAAACTGCAGGGTCGCACTCATGGCTTAGCCTTTGCGCTTTGATTGACGACGCCAGGCAAGGCCCAGTGAAATTGTTCCAACCAGGCCGAGTGCATAGAGCATAGGGAGGCGAAGCAAGAGCAGAGCAGCCAGCATCAAACAGGCAATCAGCCCATCACTTTTTGGGTGCTTCAGGGCCTTGGATAGCCGCAAGGTCATGGCCAGAATTAATCCCGCCGCGGCCATGGCCATAGCCCGCAGCGCACCAGTGACGACTGCGGAGTCGGCCCATGTGCTATACAAAAAGGCAAGCAACATGACTGGCAATAAGGGTGGCAGTAACAAGCCAGCAAGCGCAGCCAAGGCACCACGGGTGCCATGAAATCGGTCGCCGAGCATGATGGCCATGTTGCAAATATTCGGTCCAGGCAGGACTTGAGCAAGTGCTAATGTCTCGAGGAAATCCTGGGCACTGACCCAGCCTTCCTTGCGCACTAATCGGTCCTCTGCAATCGGCAAAACACCGCCGAATCCGGCAAGTGCCAATTGTGAAAACACCCAAAAAAGCTGAGCAGGTGAACCCGGCCCTGCGCGAGCTTCAGTCGGCAAGGCTGAAGAAGGCACGTCTGCCTCGCATGCCAACCATTTGCTCGATCAACAGCTCGAAATCGTCGGATCGATCAACCGGGTTCCAGTGGTCGGTATTAACGATAATGAGCGGCGAACTATCGTAGTGGTGGAAAAAGCGCGTGTATCGATCGGACAGCGCGCTCAGGTAATCAGCGCTTATCCCCTTTTCCATGCTGATGCCGCGTCGGCTGACTCGGTCAAGCAAATGTTGCGCGTTTGCCTGGAGGTAGATCACCAGGTCGGGCTTTGGAATGCTCAAGCTTTGCGCTGCAACGATGCGCTCGTAGAGCGCAAGTTCATCATCGTCCAGGGTCAGTTGAGCGAACAAATGATCTTTTTCGATTAGGAAATCACCCACCACGAAGTCGTGACCTGTTGACTTGCGCTCGTCATGGTTAAGTTGGTCGATGCGTTGAAACAAAAAGTGCAGTTGGGTAGCTAAGGCCCAACGCTCGCCGTCCCGGTAAAAACGACTCAAGAAGGGATTGTCCTGAGGGGCTTCAAGCTGAAGACGAGCCCCAAAGCGTGAGGCAAGCGCACTGGCTAGCGAGGTTTTGCCAACGCCAATCGGGCCTTCAACCACGATATGGCGAAAACGCTCAAAAGGGTTTGCTACGTTTCGAGCACCTGTTTTCGCCGCGGGGGAGTCACGACGCTGTGCTCTGGCTCGAAGACTGGCTGGTTTTTGCATGAGCTTATCGGGGTATTAAACCGTTAAGCGTCGGCAAGTTTGGCCGCTGCTCGCACTTAGCCACTTCGAGGCAGGGCCAATCCCCGGGATGCTGAGCTCGGGTTCGAGCTCAAGCAAGGGTTGCAACACGAAGGCACGCTGATGCATTCTTGGATGAGGAACTTGCAATCGATCTTGCTCGATTCGCTGCTCATCAGCAAGCAGTAGGTCCAAGTCGAGGGTACGCGCTGCGTTGCGTGTGGATCGTTGTCGGCCGAACGCGAGCTCGATGCCTTGCAGCACATCAAGCAGGGCCAAGGGGGCGAGCCTGCAGTCAAAACGAATCACGGCATTGATGTAAGCCGGCCCTGGACCGTCTATGGCTTCGCTTTCCCAAAGTGAGGACTCCCGCAAGCTGCCTTCAATCATCCAAGGCTTTAACTGCTGCACGGCTGCCCTTAAGGTCCCTATCCGGTCGCCGAGATTGGCGCCGAGCCCCACGAAGTAACGGTGTGCCCCGGGCTCGACTGCCATAGGCATCATCGACACGAAATCAAGCTTGGGCGCATGCGCGCTTGTAGCGCGCTCAGCTTCAGGCAGCGGCACTTTGAGTCCGCCTTCTGCGCCGAGTGCTTCGTCGCGGGCCCTTTATAGCGGCCTCTGGGGCCCTTTGGAGCAAATCCTCACGATCCAAATCGTCGGCTTGAACGAAACTATCCCACCAACTTGCGAGCGCTTCGCAGGGTTCACCTGCTTGCGCTCTCAGCAAAAGAAAATCGAAGCCAGCACGAAAGCGCAAATGTTCCATGAGTCTCCAAGGTGCTCGGCCCGTGCAACGCTCAAAACGAATCTGCATGGCCCAGATCTCGCGCATGTCAGCGGCAAATCGTTTCTGAATCGCGAGGCGATCGGATTGCTGCTCCAAAACTTCGTCAGCTGCTGCCATCAGTGCTGGCGTTGTGTGCTCGCCTTGGGCCAGGCGCTTGTGCCACGCTGCGAGAACTTGTGGCCAAAGCAAGGCAGCGAGCAAAAAACCGGGTGAAATCGATTTGTCGGCTGCAATACGTGCGTCGGTATTGCTGAGCGCCTGTTGAATGAAGCGCTCACCCGCATCACTTGCGAAAATCCCATCGAGCAATGGGAGCAGGCCGTGGTGTAAACCTTCGCTGCGAAGGGTTTGAATGCAGGCAAGTGCGTGGCCACTGGTAAGCAACTTGAGTAATTCGTCAAATAATCGTGCAGCCGGCACATGGGTGAGCAAATCGGCCATGGCTGCTATGGGCGCGCGGGTTTGCGGCTCGATGCTAAAGCCCAGTTTGGCAGCAAAGCGGGCAACCCGAAGCATTCTCACGGGATCTTCGCGATAACGGCTTGCCGGATCACCAATCATGCGCAGTGTGCGGGCCTGAAGATCCCGATAGCCATGGTGATAATCGAGTAATTGATCACGAATCGGATCGAGATAAAGTGCGTTGACGGTGAAATCGCGGCGGGCTGCGTCTTCTTCCTGGCTGCCCCAGACATTATCTTTGAGCACACGTCCGTGGGCGTCGGTTTCGGCTTCGGTTTGAATCGCACGAAAGGTCGACACCTCAATCAATTCCCGACCAAAGTGCACATGAACAATTTGAAATCGGCGTCCGATGGTTCTTGCCCGTCGGAATAATTTCACCACTTCTTCGGGGGTTGCATTGGTTGCGACGTCAAAGTCTTTGGGACGTCGGCCAAGCAACAAGTCGCGCACGCCACCTCCGACCACAAAAGCGTTAAAGCCGGCTTGCTGCAGGGTCTGGCAGGTTCGCAAAGCAGCATGAGAAATCAAGGCAAGGTCAAGACCGAGTTCGCTGGCTCGCATGACTTCAGCATGGCGCTTCACCCAGGTTTTTGGGTGGTCTTCAACGCTACTTTTACGTCGAAAGATTCTGCCAAGCAGCTTGCGAATCATTTAGGCCCTGGCCTCGTCATGGTTGAATAGCTCAAGGCAGATCCAGCCTTTCGCGTGGGCATGGGCGCGCAGTCGGCTATCGGCATTGGTGGCAACCGGAAAACCAACCCGCTCAAGCAGGGCAATATCGTTGGCCGAGTCCGAATAAAAGCTTGCTTGACCAAGCAGGCTTTCTGCTTGATAGCCTTTTGCTTCAATCCACTGCACCAAGCGCGTAACCTTGCCCTCACGGAAGGAGGCAATGCCTTGCGGCCTGCCCGTGTAGCGGCCGTCGATGCGTTCAACACCGCAGGCGATCAAATGTTCAATGCCAAAACGGGCGGCTATAGGGGTCGTCACGAATTCATTGGTTGCGGTAATCATCAGGCAAACATCGCCACGCTCCTGATGCTTGCGCACCAAATCGAGGGCTTGCGGCTTAATGAGCGGCTCGATGACCTCGCGCATGAATGCCTGCTGAAGTTCAAGCAAGCGCCCAGCTTCGATGCGGGCGAGCGGGGCAAGCGCAAAGCGCAAATAAAGCTCAATATCAAGCGTGCCATCACGATACTGCTGATAAAAGCGATCGTTTGCCGCGGCATATGCGTGGCCATCGACCTCGCCCCGATTGACTAGAAATTGCCCCCAGGCGTGATCGCTGTCGGCAGGAATCAGGGTGTGATCAAGATCAAAGAGCGCAAGTTGCATGGGCTTTGATGTTAACCCAGGGGGTCTTGCTTGGGGCGAGTGCTGCCTCGTTCTTGCAGCCATTGGCGCAAGAGCGTCAAACTAAGCGATCGTTTGCTTTGCAGCGCAAAACGGTCAAATTCAAGCAGCAAGCTTGTGAGGTGGGCCAAATTGCGACTTTCATGGCGTAAAAGCCATGGCAACACATCGGCGGCAAGCGGTAAGCCTCGCTCCTGGGACCAGGCGCAAAGCGCTGTGAGTTTGTCCTCATCGGCCAGTGTTTTGAGCTCATACACAAGGCCCCAGCTCAATCGCGATCTTAAATCGGCCAAGAGCGGAAGCTGCCCTGGCGTTTGTCGGCTTGTACTTAACCAAAAGCCTTGTCTTGTCGCCTGAAGTTGATTGAAGGCGTGCAAATACTGCTCTTGTTCCTTCACACTAGCTTTGTCGATGTCGTCGTGAATCTCAAGTCGCTGGGATGTCGATGCCATTGATCGAACACACTCGCAAAGAAAGGATTTGCCGGCTCCTTCAACGCCCCAAAGATGAAGTGACCTAAAGCCCGATGCTTCCTTGCCAATTCGCCTTACATGGTCGAGCAACTCTGCATTGGGGCCAGCAACGAAATGGCTGAGATCGGGCACATAGCTAACCGCAAGGGCTAGTGCGTCTTGGTTTGGTTTGGACATGGCAGGGCATCGTACACTCGCATTCTACGTAACCTTAAGTGAGTAATATGGCTTCAAACCCAGACTTGCAGCCGCCTTTGAGCTACAAAGACGCGGGCGTTGACATCGATGCGGGCGATGCCCTGGTTGACCGTATCAAGCCGCTTGCCCGCAAGACGATGCGAGAGGGTGTGCTTGCAGGTATTGGTGGTTTTGGCGCACTCTTCGAAGTGCCGCGACGCTACCGAGAGCCTGTCCTCGTTTCGGGCACCGATGGTGTGGGTACCAAGCTCAGAATGGCGTTCGCGCTCGACCGTCACGATACGGTGGGCATCGATTTGGTTGCCATGTCAGTCAACGATATTTTGGTCCAGGGTGCGGAACCACTCTTTTTTCTGGATTATTTCGCTTGCGGCAAGCTTCAACTCGGTCAGGCCGAGCAGGTCATTGCAGGGGTAGCCAAAGGATGTGAACTCGCTGCCTGTGCTTTGATTGGGGGCGAGACCGCCGAAATGCCTGATAGCTACCCGGCAGGTGAATATGACCTCGCGGGCTTTGCGCTTGGGGTTGTCGAAAAGTCCGCCATTGTTGACGGGTCAAAGGTAAAGCCCGGTGATCGCTTGCTTGGACTGGCCTCAAGCGGGGTTCATTCCAATGGCTTTTCGCTGGTACGACGGGTGTTAATGCGGCGATTCGGAGCGATCAGCCCCGAACATTTGGGCGAGAAGATCGATAACCGACGTCTTGATGATGTGTTGATGGAACCCACCAGAATTTATGTGGCCTCGCTTCTGGGTCCGATGCAATCGGGGCGCATTAAAGCCTTGGCACACATCACCGGTGGCGGCATTGTTGGCAATTTGCCTCGCGTGCTACCTGAGGGATGTGCGGCACAGCTTGAGCGTTCGAGTTGGGCGCTGCCTGGTATTTTTAGTTGGCTTGCCGAAGCCGGTGCTATCGAACGCGCAGAGATGGATCGGGTGTTTAACAACGGACTTGGGATGATTGCGGTGGTGGATCCTCAGCAGGCTGATCAAATCCAGGCCGAACTTAGGGCAGCTGGCGAAAAAGTCTTTGCAATCGGAGAAGTCGTCAGTCGGGTACCGGGTCGGCCTATCGTTGACATCAGCTAGCGACGCTGGCTGATTTGGCAGGACGAAGCGCCTGTTGCCAGCGATTGGTTAAGCCTGGCAGGATGAAGCGCTTGATCAAGCCGTCGCTGCGGATGCTAGGGCCTGTTCAAGCCTTTGCTGTGCTCGGCTTAGCTCGCTCGAATCATCGCACGCAAAGACCTGGCGTTGTGGCATGGCGCGCAGCCAGGTGAGTTGGCGTTTGGCAAATTGTCGTGTTGCTGCAATGCCTTGCTCCTCAAGTGAGCTGCCTTGATCGGCCTGGTCGAGAAGCCATTGCAGACATTGGCGATAGCCCACAGCCCGCATCGACGGAAGGCTTGCATGCATCTTCTCTTGGGCCATCAACGCTGATACTTCGTCAAGAAGCCCGCGCTTGAGCATGTGCTTAAAACGCAGAGCAATGCGTTGGTGTAACCAGCTGCGATCGCGAGGCTCAAGGCTAATCCAGATAAGCGTCTCAACACCTGCTTTGGGCACGCTGTCGGCTTGATCGGCTAGCCACGCGCTGAGAGGCCTGCCGCTCATGCGAAACACTTCCAGTGCTCGAGAGATGCGCTGCGCGTCATGCGGCATGAGACGAGCGGCGGTTTGTGGGTCGACTCGGGCGAGTGCTGCATGCATGGCTGGCCACCCGAATGCCTTGGCTTCGTTAGCAACCGCTTCACGGACTGCTGCTTCGGTTTCAGGAAGCTCCGAAAGGCCACCAGCAAGTGCACGCCCGTAAAGCAGCGTGCCACCGACCACCAGAGGAATACGCCCACGCTGCCTGATGTCTGCAAGTGCGCTGAGCGCGTCGTCACGAAAGCGGGCTGCCGAGTAAGCCTGCCAAGGATCGATCAGGTCAATCAGGTGGTGCGGGACGGCTGCACGTTCATCCGGGCTTGGTTTGGCTGTACCTATGTCCATGCCGCGATAAACCTGCGCAGAGTCCATGCTAATGATTTCAAGCCGATCAGCTAGGGGACCACTTGTCGCAAGCGAAAGCGCCATGCCTGATTTGCCACTGGCTGTTGGCCCGGTCAGAACAACAATCATGCTTGTCAGCGGCCGCGCATGAGCCAGCGATCAAGCTGATCTATACCGATATGGATCCACGTGGGTCTGCCGTGATTGCAGCGGTCCGAACCCGGGGTTTGCTCCATGAGTCGCAACAGGGCATTCATTTCGCTCAAGCTGAGCTGACGATTAGCTCGCACGGAGGCGTGGCAGGCCCAACTCGCCAGCAGTGCATCCCGGGCGCTGCCAAGCACCAAATCGGCAGAGCCTGCCTGCAAGGCTTGCAAAACATCATGAACCACTGCTGCGAGATCGCCTCTGGCAAGCAAACTTGGCACCGCCCGTAAAACCAGTGCTTGCGGCCCCCCAGGCTCAAGGTCAAGTCCTAGCTGTAGCAAAAGCTCCCTGGCTTGTTCGACCATCGCGACATCACTTTCTTGAGCGCGAACCCTAAGCGGAACCAGCAGTTGCTGGACCTGCAAGGATTGGCCGTTGTAGGCTTGCTTAAGCTGCTCATAGGTGATGCGCTCGTGCGCTGCGTGCATGTCCACAATCACAAGACCCGACTTGTTTTGCGCAAGCAGGTAAACCCCGTGCAATTGCGCCAGTGCCACGCCCAAGATGGGTAACTCCGATGCGTCGTCAGCGGCTTCGGGCGAGGGCTGTTGATCGGTTATTGGGCTTTGCTTTGGTTCGGAGACGACGTGCTGCTTGCTCAGGGCGCTCAGGTCCGACGGGGCACTCGATGCGTAAAGCGAAAGCCAGCCCTGCTGGCCCTTACTGCTGACGTTGGAAGAACTGGCTGTGCGAGGCGTTGGAGCCTGCTCGAGTTGTTTGAAGTCGCCCGTACTTGCACCTGATCCCTTGAGTACGTCGGCAAGTTGCAGGGCTATAAAGCGGAAAACAGCCTGGGGATCTCTAAAGCGAACTTCAAACTTGCTTGGATGAACATTCACGTCGACAAGCTCAGGTGAAATGTTCAAAAACACGCACCACGACGCCTGCAAATCGTGATGCAACACATCACGATAGGCTTGACGCATCGCCGCTTGCAGCAAACGATCGCGAACAAAACGCCCATTGACGTAGAAATACTGCTTATCGCTTCGAGATTTAGCACGTTCAGGATGGCCGAGTAGTCCAAAAAGTCGAAGCACAGCGGTATCGCCCGAGTCGAAGGCTATGAGGCTTTCGGCTTGTTCACTACCAACGCCCATACCGGTGCTTACCCGCTGCTGCCAGCCTTGTTGTGGCCATGCCAGCACGACCCGCTGCTCAGACTGCACCCTAAAGCTCACACGAGGATGCGCTATCGCCACGCGGCGTAACGCCTCGATGGCGTGGCCGGCCTCGGTAGCCGCAGACTTTAGAAACTTGCGCCTTGCTGGTGTTGCTGCATAAAGGTCAAGTACTTCGACCCGGGTGCCTTGAGCGCCTGCTGCCGGTTCAATGGCACCGGTCGCTGAATCGAGCAGCCAGGCATGTTCTTCGTGAGCGCTTCGCGAGCGCAGCAAGGTTCTTGCCACCGACGCGATCGAGGCCAAGGCCTCGCCTCGAAAACCCAGGCTCTGTACCTGCTCGAGTTCTTCCAGATTGCGGATCTTGCTCGTGGCATGTCGGGTTAATGCGAGCGCTAGCTCCTGCGCTGGGATGCCCATACCGTCGTCGCTCACGACGATACGCTGCATGCCGCCGTCCTCAAGCCTCAACTCGATGTGTTTGCTGCCTGCGTCAAGTGCGTTTTCAAGCAATTCTTTCACCACCGAAGCCGGCCGCTCGATAACCTCGCCTGCAGCGATTTGGCTTATCAGCACATCGGGCAAAAGTAAGATCGATCGCCGAGCGGCTTCAGACGCTTGTTCGCTCATGCTCAAGTTTTCGTTGGGAGATCCGACGGGGTGGGTGGTTTCATAGCCCAATGCTAGCAAGCCGCGGGGGCATTAAGGATCGCTTATCATCGCCGCCCATGGATCTAAGCGGGATTGTCGATGTCTTGTTGCATCTGGATAAGCACCTGGCCGCCTTGGCGCAAGCCTGGGGTCCCTGGATTTACGCAGCGCTGTTTGCGGTAATTTTTGTCGAGACGGGTTTGGTTGTGATGCCTTTCCTGCCGGGTGATTCACTGCTTTTTGTAGCCGGGGCGATTGCAGGCCTCGGTGGTTTGGATCTTTTCACGCTTTGCTGCCTGCTCAGCGTGGCGGCGATTCTTGGTGACTTCGTGAATTACTCGGTCGGCAGACGGGTGGGTGCCAGGGTCTTCGCTTGGGAAGATTCACGTTGGTTTCATAAGCAATCATTTGAGCGTACCCAGGCCTTTTACGATCGCTATGGGGCAGTCACCATTATCGTGGGTCGTTTCTTACCCTTTGTACGGACTTTTGCCCCTTTTGTTGCGGGCGTGGCTGCGATGAATCGCAAACGATTTGTTATTTATAATATTGTTGGCGCGCTCATCTGGGTGGTCGGACTTTGCTCGCTGGGCTATGTGGTCGGCAATACCAGCTGGGTTCAGGCCAATTTTTCCTTGGTGACCTTGTTGCTGATCGTGGTGCCAGGCATGCCGGCAATTATCGAGGTCTTGCGCCAGTGGCTGCGTTCGCGACGAGGTACTGCTTAATGCCCTTGTGCAAGGCGTCAGCGAGCTGATCGCGATAGTTTGCGTCAGCAAGCCGTTGCTCCTCTTCAGGGTTTGATATAAAGGCTGTTTCGACCAAGACCGAGGGCACATCCGGGGAGCGCAAGACCGCGAATCCCGCTCGCTCAACCTTAGGTTTGTGCAATCGCCCGATTCGTCCGAGTTCGCCGAGTAGGAGGTTTGCCAGCTCAGATGATTCGCGGATCTGGGTGCGGGTACTCAGTTCGAGCAAGATGCGGGTTGCATCCTTATCGCGACGACGCAAATCAACCCCGCCCAGTTCATCGGCAGCGTTTTCCTTTTGCGCAAGATAGCGTGCGCTTGCGCTGCTGGCTGCGCCTTCGGATAAGACAAAAGCCGATGCTCCTCTTGCCCTGGCTTCGGTGAAGGCATCGGCGTGAACCGAAAGCATCACATCGGCCTTCAAGGCGCGTGCTTTGCGCACGCGCTGACCGAGGGGAACAAAATAGTCCGACTCGCGGATTAAGGCTGGCCGAAGCCCTTCAACCCCCGCGAGTCGCTCAGCTAATTTGCGTGCCACATCAAGCACAACATCCTTTTCCTTCAGACCTGTCGGGCCGACGGCTCCCGGGTCTTCACCACCATGGCCCGCGTCAATCGCAATAATCCGACCGGTGAGGTTTGCGGTTGATGCGAGCGATGGTTTTTCTGAGGGTGTGGCCGTTTTAACCTCGCGCTTTGCCAAATCCTCAATCAGCTGTTCGAGCCCGGGCTCATCCGATTTCGCTGCAAAGCGCCGATTCAACAAGGCCTGCAAGGCGTCAGGCTCGCGATCCGGGTGCAAATCAATCATCCAACGGCGTTGATAGGGGCCAACAGGCAGCGACTCGAAAATCTCCACGCGGACGGCTTGTCGCAGATCAAAAACCAAGCGGACGATCCTCGGTTGAAACTGTCCAACCCGCAGCTGTGCGATCCAGGGATCATCGGCGGGAATAATCGAGGGCAATTGACGCAACGCGGCATCGACTTGTAGGTCTTGCAAGTCGATCACTAAGCGTAGAGGATGCTCAAGTAATTGATGCTGAACCACCAAACGCTGTTCGAGTTCGAGGGTGACCCGGGTGTAGGCCTGAGAAGGCCAGACGCGAACGCCCAAAAGACCTGCAGCATGGGCCAAACTACTCGTCCAGCCCAAGGCTTCGATTCCAAGTAAACCAAGGCCCTTGATGAAAAGCTCACGCCGACCAAGCCTTGTCGTCGTATGGCTTAAGGGCAGATCGATTAAGGGCTTGCGCATGGCAGGAGGCGATTAACCCTTTAGCGGGTCTGTGGGCTTGTCTTGCAAACCTAGCTTCAGGGCTTTAAAAGCCCAGAAGTCGGGTCTTGCCGTCACGGTGACATGCCTTGGGCTGAGCTCGGCTTGAAGCTGTTCATCTTGGCAGCTGTCGGCTTCGCGATTGCCTTCTTCACCCCCCCAGGACCAATGAATCCGGATATCAGCGGCAGGCAGGCTTGCTTTCTCCGGCCATTCAACCAGCAGCAGTGCGCAAGGCTCATCGAAATGGTCTTCAAGTCCAGCACCCAGCCAATCGCCAGGGGTGTTGAGTCGATAAAAGTCAAAGTGATAGGCATCAAAAGAAAGGCTTGGCTCATTGCCCTTCTTTCGATAGGCTGACCCGAGCAGGTCGGGATGCTGATCATCCATGACTAGGCTGTAACTATGCATGATGGCAAAACTCGGACTCTTAACACGCTCATTGAGTCCGAGGGCACGAAGCAGGTAGCGTACGAAGCTTGTTTTACCAACGCCTAAATCACCATGCAAATAAACTTTCCAGGAAGAAGGCTTCTCCAGCATCGAGGCTTTATAAATTCTGGCTAAGTCTTGAGCTAGCAAGGCACAATCGTCTTCTTTGTGAAGAACACGTTTGCAAACCATGCAATTACCCGCGCTTGCTTCAGACAAGGCTCACCCCAATGGCCATGACTGGGCAGCTTGGATGCGCGCTCAAGGTTTTGAGCACTGGGGGGTGACTGACATCGATTTGCATGACGCCGAAGAGGGCTTGCTGCAATGGCTTGGGGCCGGTTTTCATGGCGAGATGGATTATATGGCGCGCCATGGTTTAAAGCGGGCCCGTCCTGCAGCATTGGTTCCCGGCACGGTGTCTGTGCTGATGGTTGCGCTGAGCTATCGCCCGCGGTCCAGTGCTTGGCTGGACCAAGCCTGGGGCGAACTTGAGCGTAACAGCCAGGCCAATGTTTCTTTGTACGCGCGGGGGCGCGACTATCACAAGCTGCTGCGATCGCGTCTGCAAGCACTTGGTCAATCCTTAAAGCAGCACTTGCCAGGACTTGAATTTCGAGCCTTTTGTGACTCGGCCCCCGTCATGGAAGTCGAGTTAGCCCATCGGGCCAAGCTCGGATGGCGAGGTAAAAACACCTTATTACTCAATCGCCAATCGGGTTCGATGTTTTTTCTCGGATCGCTGTTTCTCAATCGGGCGATTGAACAGCTTCCCATGGCACTGGCAGGGGAGATCGAAGCGCGTCAAGCCGATCCGGCGAGTGATCGATGTGGAAGCTGTAGCGCTTGCCTTGATGTCTGCCCGACCAAGGCGATTGTTGCACCTTATCGCTTGGATGCCAGGCGCTGCATCTCGTATCTGACGATCGAAAATCCAGGCCCTATCCCGGTAGCGTTTCGAGCTGCCATGGGCAATAGGATTTATGGTTGCGATGACTGTCAGCTCATTTGTCCTTGGAATAAGTTCGCTGTTGCGACCCCTGCCGAGGACTTCAAAACCCGACCCGCTTTCTTAAACTTATCGCTCACTGAGGCGTTGAGCTGGAGCGAGGAGCGCTTTTTGCGAAACACCGAGGGCATGGCTATCCGTCGCATCGGCCATTGGCGATGGCAGCGCAATGTGGTTGTTGCACTCGGTAATTTGCTTGCCAGTGGCTCAGCTCAAGAGCCACTTGAGGCTGGCAAGCTGCAGGCACGTCAAGCACTCGTTGCCTTGAGGTCTCAGGCCGACCCTATCCTCGCAGAGCATATCGAGTGGGCGCTGAATCGCTAACGCGCAAACTGAATCCAAAAGGGTAGTGTTAGGGTCGAGACGAGCAGCGAGAGCGTGATTAACTGGGCGACATAAACGCCATCACCGCCCATACGCGATGCCAAAACATAGGAGGCGGGCGACGTTGGAAGTGCACAAAACATCACGACAAGTAAACCCGCCGTGCCGCCAAGCCCAAGCGCGTCGCACACCAATAAGGCGATTGCTGGCATCGCAATGAGTTTGATCGTGGTGAAGCAAAGCGCAAGCCATCGATCACCAACCAAGAGCCCTTGCTCAGACCGCGGCCAACGTAAAGCGGCGCCCACGCATAGCAGGCCAAGCGGCAGAGCCGCCTGCCCGAGCCTGCCAAGGCTGGCTTGAATCAAGCCAGGTAACGGCATCTCGAGCGATCGCCAGGCAAGACCACCCAGGGTGGCAATAATCAAGGGATTGCCTGCCAGCTCGCGCCAAAGATTTTGTTTGCCCTGTCTTGCCATCGGGTAGACCGCTGCAACATTGAAGCAGGGAATCAATACCGAAATCATGATCGAAAAGAGCGCAAGGCCTTCGGCCCCACCTAAACGCTCGGCCATGGCCAGACCAAGATAAGAATTAAAGCGAAAGGCGGTTTGGACACCACTTGCGAAGCGTTGTGGCTGAGTTTGAGGTATCCAACGACAGGCCATACCCATGGCAATTGCGCATGCAGCACTTGTGCCGGCTGCGAGCATCATCGAGGCAGCCGATGCAATGCTTCCTGGGGCCTTCACAATGGACAAAAACAAGAGGCAGGGAAACAGCAAGAAATAATTGAGCTTTTCAAGCATCACCCAGCCCTGCTCGGGCCAAGCTAAGCCTCGACGCAGCGCAAGGCCAGCAAGCATCAGTGCAAACTCTGGGCCGAGGAGTTCAAGCACAGCGCTGCGATCTGTGGGAGCATTGCAAACCATGCAGCTTGCAACAACGACACGTCAGGTTATGCATAAAGACCATGGTTTAGAGGCTTTTTGTGATGCCTTGTGGCTTGAAGACGGATTATCCCCTGCAACCCGGCTTGCCTATGGCCGCGATCTCAAGGCCTTCGCGCAATTTTTGAGCGAATCGGGATCTTCGCGCCAACTCTCGGACGCGCGCGCTGAAGATTTGCTCGCCTACATCGCTGCTCGGCATCCGCAAAGCAAAGCAAGTTCGGCTAACCGCAGACTTTCTTGCATGCGCCGTTATTACGCCTGGTTGATGCAACGTGGACTCCGTGAAGACGATCCGAGCGCTGGGATTCGTTCGGCCAACCAAGGGCCTCGTTTTCCACATACGCTTTCCGAGGAGCAGGTTGAAGCGCTATTAAAGGCGCCAAATATTGATGAGACCCTCGGTCTACGCGATAAGGCTATGCTCGAAACGCTTTACGCGAGTGGTCTGAGGGTTAGTGAACTGGTTGGTTTGCGGGTTGCTGAACTATCGCTACGCGATGCCGTGCTTCGAGTGGTTGGCAAGGGTAATAAACAACGACTCGTTCCCATCGGTGAAGAGGCACTTTACTGGGTTGAGCAATGGCTTAGCCAGGGACGAGCGAGCTTGCTCGGCGCTAGGAGCTCCGATGTACTTTTCCCGACGGCCAAGGGCGAAGCGATGAGCAGGCAGCGATTCTGGGTGTTGATTAAGCAGTACGCGATCGCGGCAGGCATCGAGGCAGCCTTATCGCCACATGGCTTGCGTCATGCTTTTGCCACCCACTTACTCAACCATGGTGCAGACCTACGCGTGGTTCAATTGCTGCTCGGCCATGCTGATATCACGACCACTCAAATTTACACCCATGTTGCCCGCGAAAGACTTCGCCAGCTTCATGCCAAACACCATCCGCGTGCCTGACAAAGGCCTTCGATCAGCATGAGTGCATCCCGACATGTTTCAGAGACGCCTGCCACGCAGTGGTTGCGACGCCAGAAGCTTGCCTTTAGCGAACATGCTTACGATTATGTCGAGCACGGTGGTACGGCCGAGTCGGCAAGACAATTGCAAGTTGACGAACATCACGTGGTCAAAACCCTGGTGATGCAAGACGAGCAAAAAAAGCCATTAATCGTGCTGATGCACGGTGATCGTAAGGTGTCGACCAAGCAATTAGCGAGGCAAATTGGACGAAAAAGCATTGAGCCTTGTGATGTGGAGGTCGCTCAGCGCCATTCAGGTTATCAAGTCGGTGGTACTTCACCATTCGGGTTGCGCAAAGCCATGCCCATTTATGTGGAGGCAAGCATTCTCGATTTACCAAAAATTTATATCAATGGTGGGCGGCGCGGCTTTTTGCTCGGCCTATCACCCCAGGTGCTAAGCGAGGTCTTGCTTGCCAAGCCTGTGCATTGCGCCTTGGCCGATGAGTAAATGAGCATGCACGCGATGATGAAGCTACTCGCACCCTGTAAAAAAGGCTGCGCACGATGAGCCAAGCCCCAGCAATTCTTGCGCTCATGGCCTTACTTGCCTACTTGATTGGGTCGATTTCTATTGCGGTCTGGGTGAGTCATTGGATGGGTTTGCCCGATCCCCACAGTTATGGATCAGGCAATCCGGGTGCAACCAATGTTTTGCGTACCGGCAATCGTCAAGCGGCGATCTGGACCTTGCTTGGTGATACCGGTAAAGGTGTTTTGGCGGTGGCGCTCGCAGTGGCTACTGCCAAACTTCACCAACAAGGCATGGCCGGTCTTGCTTTGGTGGGGCTAGCTGCGTTTATCGGGCACTTGTTTCCCATATGGCACCGATTCCAGGGCGGCAAAGGCGTGGCCACTGCCGCAGGCGTGCTTTTGATGCTTCACCCATGGATGGGTACGGCCACGGTGTTGACCTGGCTCATCACAGCGATCGTCTTTCGCTACTCCTCCCTGGCTGCATTGACCGCAGCCTTTGTTGCGCCTGGTTTTGCCTATGTTTTCCATGGTGGCTTCGACTTAGTTGCAGGTGTGAGCGTGATGAGCATCTTGCTGGTGCTCAGACATCGCCCCAACATCGCGAAGCTCTTGCGGGGTGAGGAATCAAAAATTGGTCAACGTTCGAAGGCTTAAGTGAAGCAAGAGCGACCAGGACGACCGGGCGGCTATCGATGGGGTGTCGATTTAGGAGGCACAAAAACCGAAGCGATCCTGCTCAACCCTCAAGGGCAGGCGATTTGGGGCCAACGCGTTCCCACACCCAGAGGTCATTATCAAGCGACTCTTCATCAGATTGGGGCGCTTTTGCAGGCTGCACGGCAAGCGCATCCGCGTGCTCGCCATTGCAGTATCGGGATTGGCATACCGGGTTCTCTCGATGAGCAAGGTATTGTTCGTAATGCCAATTCCACCTGGCTGATTGGTCACGCGATGAGAGATGACTTGCAGGCCTTGCTGGGCGAGCCTATCGCCATGGCTAATGATGCCAATTGCCTTGCTTTATCCGAAGCTGAAGACGGCGCTGGGGCAGACTTTTCTTGCGTGTTTGCAGTCATTTTGGGTACCGGGGTTGGTGCGGGTTTGGTCGTTAACCGCAAGCTCTGGGCAGGTGCCGGGGGTCTTGCAGGCGAATGGGGCCATGTCAGCCTACCCTGGCCGCGTGTGGATTGGGGCGAGGTTCCAGGTCCGCGTTGCTGGTGTTTGCGCCATGCGTGCATCGAATGTTTCCTTAGTGGGCCTGCACTTGCAAGAGATATCGGTCGTAACGACGGCAACGCTCAAGCTGCCTTGAACGATCCCCGTGCGCCCGAGGCGCTCGAGCGCTTTTATGATCGACTTGCAAGGGCGCTTGCCATGGTGATCAATATCATTGACCCCGAGGTGATCGTGCTCGGTGGCGGTTTAAGCCAACTTGCCGCGATTTATGACGAGGTGCCCGCACGCTGGCAGGCCTGGGTTTTTTCAAACCGTCAACCGAAAACCCGCTTGCGTCCGGCGCTTCACGGTGATGCCTCAGGGGTTCGTGGGGCTGCCTGGTTACTTGAGTCCGTGTAATGGCCAGCGCGGGCGAACGTTTGCGCCAACACGGGCAAGTTCTTCGCCCTGAAGTCCTTCGCCGCGTTCAAGCCGCATGGCCGCTGCCAGTGCAATCATCGCGCCGTTGTCGGTACAAAGCTTAAGCGCTGGAAAGTGCAGCTGAAAGCCGCGACGCTCGCAAGCTAGCTTGAGTTGCCTTCGTAGTTCATGGTTGGCGCTAACGCCTCCTGCAATCACGAGCCTTTGTTGATCGGTTTTTTCCATGGCAGCCATTGATTTACTCACCAAGACCTCACAAATCGCGGCCTGAAGGCTTGCCGCCACATCGGCACGCTGCACGTGGCTGAGGGCCTGTATTGATTCCTCATCGTCAGCCCGCACCCCAAGCGAGGCAAGCTTGGTTCGCACCGCGGTCTTTAAGCCACTAAAGCTGAAATCCAAATCGCCTGATCGCAGCATCGGACGCGGGAGGGGGTAGCGTGTTGGGTTGCCTTGTTGCGCAAGCGCGGCGATCGCAGGCCCACCCGGATAGCCCAGACCCATCATTTTCGCGCTTTTATCGAAGGCTTCGCCAGCGGCGTCGTCTAAGGTATCACCAAGAAGCTCGTAACTGCCGAGTTGCTGGACCAGCATCAACTGGGTGTGGCCACCTGAGCAAAGTAAAGCAACAAAGGGAAAAGCGGGCGGATGATCATCAAGCAGCGGTGAGAGCAAATGTCCCTCCAAATGATGGATCCCCAGACCCTTAATGCCGAGACTGAGTGCAAGCGAGCTTCCAAGCGATGCACCAACGAGTAAGGCGCCTGCTAAACCTGGACCTTGCGTCCAGGCAACCGCATCGAGATCATGAAGTGCTCGTTGGGCAGCGGCCATGCAGCGCACAATCATCGGACTTAGGCGTGCTAAATGATCGCGCGAGGCAAGTTCGGGCACAACACCGCCGTATCGGGTGTGCATGGCGACTTGCGAGTGCAAGGCTTCAGCGAGAATGCCGCGATCGCTGTCAAAAAGCGCAACCCCGGTATCGTCGCAGGATGTCTCAATACCTAAAACAAGCATGGACCAGATAATGCACGATGTCATTGTGGTGGGCGCAGGCGCTGCAGGGCTATTTTTTGCAGGAAGCCTGCCACCTGGACGCTTTCGCGTCCTGTTGGTCGATCACAGCACCAAACTTGCGGAAAAAATTCGCATTTCGGGCGGTGGACGCTGCAATATCACCAACCTCGAAGGCGCCAAACTCGATCGCTATCACGGCCAGGAGCCCCGCTTTGCACGTCAGGCTTTGAATGGCTTTGGTCCTGATGCCTTTTTGGCCCAATTCAGGCGTGATGGCTTATCCGTTCACGAAAAACACCGCGGCCAGCTCTTTTGCGATCAGGGCAGCGAAGCAGTGATTCGCTGGCTTGACCGCCGCGCTCAGCTAGCGGGTGCTCAACGTATCATGGGAAGCACCGTGCACGCGGTGCGGCCTGACTATGACCATGGCCCCTGCTTTAGCCTAGCGAGCGACGCGGGTCCTTTGCGCAGCCGTATGCTGGTGATCGCAAGTGGGGGTCCTTCGATACCAGCGATTGGCGCAAGCGATTGGGGGCAACGTCTTGCGGCATCGCTAGGCTTAAAGCTTATTGAGCCGCGTCCTGCCCTGGTTCCGCTCACCCTCCAGGCACCCTGGATGGCCAATGCCGCCTTGGCAGGTGTCTCGCTAAACGTTCGGGTGAGTTTGCCGACTCAGCGCAGCGCACCCAGTTTTGACGAAGACTTGCTCTTTACGCATCGAGGCTTATCGGGGCCAGCGATCTTGCAAATTTCATCGTATTGGGCCCAAGACCAGGCGCTTGAATTACGTTGGGCACCCAATGGGCTTACGCGCGATTTTGCCGAGCGCTGGGTCAAGCAAAAGGCCACCCAGCGGCAAAGTCTAGAGCGTATTTTTGGAGGGTCTGATCCGACGTTGTCAATGCCAAGGCGATTTTTGCAGCAACGGCTTGGCATGTCAGGTGCACAATTGCCCGAGCTAACGACGACGATCGATCAATGGCCCGATCGTGCGATTCGCCAACTCGGACAGATTCTTGAGCGCGATCGGTTGCTGCCAACAGGCACTGAAGGTTGGAAAAAGGCCGAAGTCGCCGCAGGCGGCGTTGATGTGGCGGAGCTTGATCCACGAAGCATGCAATCGCTTAAGCACCCTGGCTTGTTTTTTCTGGGCGAGGTGGTCGATATCACCGGATGGTTGGGCGGCTACAACTTTCAATGGGCCTGGTCGTCTGCCTGGAGCGCGGCACGCGCGATATCGGTTATACTGGAGGGCTATCTCAACGAAAGGGGGTGATGAGTCTATGCCGATTATCCGAGTCAAAGAAAACGAGCCGTTTGACGTTGCCTTGCGTCGCTTCAAACGCACTATTGAAAAGACCGGAATCATCACCGAGCTAAGGGCCCGCGAATTTTACGAAAAACCGACTGCTGAGCGTAAGCGCAAGAAAGCGGCGGCGGTTAAGCGTCATTACAAGCGTATCCGTAGCATGATGCTACCAAAGCGCAAGTACTAGGCTAGCGCTCTCAGCAGTCTGAAGGACTCCAATAGCCTTCAAGCGCTCGACAAGCCTCACAGGGTTTACAAGCCAAAAAAGCCGGAATGCTCCAAAGCCTTCCGGCTTTTTCTTCTTAGGGCCAAATGGTGATTGAGCCAGATGGTGTTCTTTTTCCTCTCAGATCGACCGAGGTTTTAGCGATGAGTCTTAAACAGCGTATCCAAGACGACATGAAGACGGCGATGAAGGCGCGCGATCAGGATCGTTTGCTCACGATTCGCATGCTGCTTGCTGCCATGAAGCAAAAAGAGGTCGACGAACGTGTGGAACTCGACGATGCAGCGGTGGTGGCAATAACCGATAAGCTCGTGAAGCAGCGTAAAGATTCGATCGAAGCTTACTTATCAGCAGGGCGCAAGGATTTAGCCGACAAAGAGCAAGCTGAAATGATCATTTTGCAAGGTTATATGCCTAAGGCGGCCGATCCGAGCGAGATTGAAGCGGTGATTGAGCAGGCGCTGCGCGATGCTGGCTCCATAGGACCGGCTGCTATGGGAAAAGTCATGGCTCAGGTTAAGGCTGCGCTCGCTGGGCGTGCTGATCTGTCGGCGGTTTCGCAACAAGTGAAGACCCGCTTGAGCCGCTGAAGGAAGCTTGCGCGACAGCGGTCAAGCCTGAGGCTTTGCTTGGTATGCTTCCTGAGCCGTGATACCCCAATCCTTTATCCAGGAATTGCTTGATCGCACCGATGTGGTCGAGGTGGTAGGCGCCCATGTGCGCTTGAAAAAGGCGGGCGCAAACTACAGCGGCCTTTGCCCTTTTCACGGCGAGAAAACGCCTTCGTTTACCGTAAGCCCAAGCAAGCAGTTCTATCACTGTTTTGGCTGTGGTGCTCATGGCTCCGCGATTGGCTTTCTCATGGAGCACTTGGGGCTGGGCTATGTGGAAGCTATTGAAACGCTTGCCCAGCAGCAGGGCTTGACGGTACCTAAAGAGCGCGAGGCTAAGCCTGTTCAAGCACTCGATGAACGAAAGTCGATGCTTGAAGCCATGGCCAAGGCTGCGGACTTCTATCGGGCAAGACTCAAAGACTCCGACCGCGCGATTCACTATCTACGCAAGCGTGGCCTTGAAGGCCGAACCGCTGCGCGATTTTCGCTTGGCTACGCGCCAGGCGGATGGCATGCACTTGAGGCATGCT
This sequence comes from Burkholderiaceae bacterium, assembly GCA_900299025.1. Lineage (GTDB taxonomy): Bacteria > Pseudomonadota > Gammaproteobacteria > Burkholderiales > Burkholderiaceae_E > UBA3064. The sequence continues at coordinate 33,855 of OMIE01000092.1, read as the reverse complement.
TTGCCGAGTATCGATCGCCTTTTCTCGTCCAGAGCGGCTTGCTGATTGAGCGAGAGAACCCACAAGACGCTGCCGATGGTGAATCAAGGCATGGCCAGGCGCGAGAGCGCTGGGATCGCTTTCGCGACCGAATTATGTTTCCTATTCGAAACCCAAGGGGTCAAGTCATCGGATTTGGCGGCCGAGTCATCGACCAGGGCGAGCCTAAATACCTGAATTCGCCCGAAACACCCCTCTTTTCGAAGGGGCGCGAACTCTACGGGCTCTACGAGGCACGCGAGGCTTTACGCCGCGAAAACCAGGTGCTTGTCGTTGAAGGCTACATGGACGTCGTGATGCTCGCACAACATGGTGTGGACTATGCGGTCGCAACCCTTGGCACCGCAACCAGCCTTGAGCACTTATCCAAACTCATTAAGCTAGTTGACCGGGTTGTCTTTTGCTTTGATGGCGACGCTGCGGGTCGCCGAGCTGCTTGGAAGGCGCTCAACACAGCATTGCCGCTTGCCATCGATGGCAAGCGCTTTGAGTTTTTGTTTTTACCGCCCGAACACGATCCAGACAGTTTTGTACGCAGTGAGGGCGCCGCTGGCATGGCCAAGGCGCTTGACCGAAGCGAACCACTATCCGCATGCTTAATGCGCGAACTCGTCCAAACCCATGGTGAAAACAGCGCCGAGGACCGCTCAGCACTGCTTGCCGCCGCCATCCCCTTGCTAACCCAATTACCGCTTGCGGCCTTGCGTATGCAACTGAGTCGCGAGCTCGCTGACCGGGTGCACATTGGCATGAACGAAGTCAATCAGCTTGTGCAGCAGCACGCAGCACAACGAGCCAAGCGGCAGTCGCTACAACAACAGTCCCTTGGCCAGCGACAGGTTGAATCAGGCAAACGAACCGGCTTCCAAAGCAAGTCTTCGTCGTATCGCTCAAACGCGGGTGTTGACGGCGATGCGCTCGCACCTGAGGCATCACTTCGCCCTTCAGCTTATGCATCGAGCCAGGCGCAGGTGCTTGCTCCGCGACACCAAGCGATAAGCCTCATCGAAAAGGCCCTTGTCTTGCTGCTTCGTTTCCCAAGACTGAATTTGCGGGAGCCTTCGTCTTTGCAAGCCTTTTGGCCGGAGATCCTGGTCGAAGCGATGAAACTTGATGGCTTTTCCATTACCGATCAGGGCTCGGATCTGGCGGCCCTGAGCCTCCACTTAGACCAAGTTTGCGCGGCCAACCCTGATCGATGGGCGCCCTGGCGAAAGCGTCTCAATCGCGCTTTAGCGTGGGTACTTTTAATCGATGAGCGGGCCGCAAGAAGCGAATTTCAAGGGGCACTGCTCCAATTGGCTGACCAAAGCATCCGGGTCGCCATCGATCAGCTTGTTCAAGAGGGTCTTACAAGCGCAGATGATCGCGAGCGCTACGAGGCTTTAGTCGCCCAAAGGCGCGCGATTCGCTCAGGTGAAACCACCCTCACTTGACACTAGGGATATAATCGAAGGTTACTCTGCGTGAACCTAAGTGTTTGCGTGCGGCCTTGTCGTGACGTTTTTGGGAATCGTTCATGCCTGCTCAACCAAAATCCACCGCCTCTAAGTCTTCCTCGGCCGCAAAAAAAGCGAGCCCTGCCACCAGCAAAAAGGCGGCTGCGGCGTCTACACAAGCCGATGACATCATAAGCCCTGCTGAGATGCCAAAAAAAGACTCCGTAAAAAAGAAAGAGCCGCTGCAAGATGCTGCTCAACAAGCCCCAAAGCAGGTAAAGAAAAAGGCCGCGATCGCTGAGGCTCCAACGACCGCAAAGGTGCAGGCCGAAGAGCAAGCGCCTGCCAAGCAGGCAGCGGCTAAGCAAGCAGCAACTAAGCAGACAGCAACTAAGCAGACAGCAACTAAGCAGACTGCAACTAAGCAAGCAAAGGCTGAGCAGGCAACCGCCGCGCAAACTGTGACTGACATTGAGCATGCTCAAGAGCCCAAGGCAAAACCAGCGTCTAAAGCAGCAACAAAAATCGCAAAGCCTAAGTCTGAGCAGAAAAAGTCAGCCGAGTTGAGCGAAGCTGTAGTGCTTACACAAGCCCCTGTTGCTGTTGAAAAGAAGGCAGCGAAGCCTGAAAAAATAGCGACAAAGCTCGATAACGCTGCAATAACAGCTGATAAGCCAGCCGCGAAGGCTGAAAAGTCCTCTACAAAGGCCGACAAAGCAGCCAACAAGGGTGATCAACCGGCTGCAAAAAAAGCGCCTACTGCGACCAAAGCTAAGGGCAAAGCCAAGGCGAAGGCGATCGATGCAGATGATCTTGGTGACGATGACCTTGACATGGACTTGGCAGAACACGACGCTGACAAAAAGCCACGATCCAAGGATGCTGCCAAGAGCAAGCGCGGAAGACCTAAGAAATCGGCCGAAGGCGATAGCGCAGACAGCGATTCCGAGGATTTGATTGCTGGTGATGATGACTTTGGTGACGAAGAGGTGCCGCCAGAGATCGAAGAAGTCGAAGCGATCGAGGCCACACCCAAACCCAAGGGTCGCAGGGCAAGTGCTAAAGAGAAAGCGCTTATCAAAGAGGCTTTCGCAAGACGCGCACTCTCCGAGGAAGAGCTTGAGGCCAAGCGAAACAAGCTCAAGCAGCTCATCAGGCTTGGTAAAGAGCGTCGCTACTTGACCTATGGCGAGATCAACGATCATCTTGGCGAAGACCTTGTCGATGCCGAAGCGATCGAGTCGATCATTACAACCTTCAACGATATGGGGATACAGGTCTTTGATCAGGCGCCCGATGCCGAGACGTTGATCATTTCCTCGGATGCCCCGGTGGTTGCAAACGACGACGATGCCGAAGAAGAGGCTGAAGCGGCCTTGTCTACGGTTGATAGCGATTTTGGCCGCACCACCGATCCGGTCCGTATGTATATGCGCGAGATGGGTTCGGTCGAGCTTCTAACGCGTGAAGGCGAAATTGAAATCGCTAAGCGGATCGAAGAAGGTCTCAAGGACATGGTGATGGCCATCTCAGCTTGCCCCATGACCGTGCAGGAAATTCTCAACGACGCTGATGCGGTTCGTGAGGGTAAAAAGCGTGTGGACGAGGTGGTCGACGGGATCGTTGATCCGAATGCTGCCGAGCCAGATCCTGCCCCTCCCTCACAGGCAGCCGATTTTGCCGATGAGGAAGAAGAAGGCGCTGCACTTAGCGCCAAGCTTGAAGAGCTTAAGGGCTTGGCCCTTGAGCGATTCGATCGGATCCGCGTGGGCGTCGATCAAATGAAGGCAGCATTTGACCAGCAGGCTTATCAATCTGAAAGTTATAAGGTTGCGCAGCAATCGATACAAGATGTATTACTTGAAATTCGCTTTACCGCCAAGATGGTTGAGCGTTTGGCCGACACCCTGCGCGGGCAGGTCGAACGGGTTCGGGCCTTTGAGCGACAGTTAGGCAATCTTTGCGTGCATCGGGTTGGCATGTCACATAGCCACTTTGTGGCTAATTTTCCTGGTAACGAAACGAACCTGCTCTGGGCCGAGCAACAGTTACAACAAGAGCAAGCCTGGAATGGTGTGCTGCGTCGAAACATTCCCGCGGTACAAGATATCCAACAAAAGCTGATCGATCTACAGGCGCTGGTACTTTTACCGCTCGGTGACTTGAAAGCGATCCACAAGCGCATGGTTGCTGGTGAGCAAAAAGCAAGGCGCGCCAAAAAGGAAATGACCGAGGCGAATCTTCGCCTTGTGATCTCAATTGCTAAGAAATATACCAATCGAGGTCTTCAATTTCTTGATCTGATCCAGGAAGGCAATATCGGATTAATGAAGGCGGTCGATAAATTCGAGTATCGCCGTGGTTATAAATTCTCAACTTATGCAACCTGGTGGATTCGTCAGGCGATCACCCGCTCGATTGCCGATCAAGCGCGTACGATTCGCATACCGGTTCATATGATTGAAACGATCAATAAAATGAATCGGATTTCCCGGCAGATTCTTCAGGAAACAGGGCAGGAGCCTGATCCAGCGACTTTGGCCGAGCGCATGGATATGCCCGAAGACAAAATTCGCAAGATTCTCAAGATTGCAAAAGAACCCATTTCGATGGAAACACCAATCGGCGATGATGATGACTCGCACTTGGGAGATTTCATCGAGGATACGACCACGCTCGCACCGTCCGATGCAGCCCTACACGAGTCGATGCGAGATGTGGTTAAAGAAGTGCTTGATTCGCTCACACCCCGTGAGGCCAAGGTCTTACGTATGCGATTCGGTGTGGAAATGAGCACGGACCATACGCTTGAGGAAGTTGGTAAACAATTCGATGTCACACGTGAACGCATTCGGCAGATCGAGGCTAAGGCCTTGAGAAAACTTAGGCACCCGAGTCGCTCCGATAAGCTTAAGAGTTTTCTCGAGGGCGGCTAGCCAAGACTTATGAAGCAAACTGCCGTTGGCGTCATTGGACTGGGTGCGGTTGGTACGCGGACCTTGCGCTATCTTTTACAAGAGCCTGCTTTACGTGTGAGCGCAATTTGGGACCCAGCCAACGATTCAGCGGGGCATGAGCAGGTAATGGAGGCGCAAAGCGCTGGCGCGCGCTTTGCAGACAGTGCAGATGATGTTGTTGATCATAGCGATCTGATTTATATCGCAACTCCTCCGAAGTCTCATCGCCGCTATGCTGAGCTTGTGCTTGAGGCAGGCAAGCTATGTTGGTGCGAGAAGCCGCTTTCTGTTTCAGAAGTCGATGCCAGGGCAATGCTTGATGCGGCTCATCGCTCAGGTCTGCCGACAGCTGTTAACTTCGCCTACGCTTCTGCATGGTGTGCACAAAGCCTACAAAGCTTAGTAGGCCCTGGAACTTCGCTTGGGGCGGTGCGCGGTATGTCAATTCGCCTTCACTTTAAGGCCTGGCCTAGGCCATTCCAAGCCCACGCTAAATGGCTTGCCCAGCGCGAAGAGGGTGGTTTTGTTCGTGAAGTCTTATCGCACCATGTTTATCTGGCGCATCGATTGCTCGGCCCACTAAAACGCTTTTCTCACGCGATTAGCTATCCGACGGCGGCTCAAGCACATGAGTATGCAAATGAAACCGAGATCGCATTGATCGCATCGCTACAAAGTGAAAAGGCAATCGCAGTGCAGGTCGCTGCCATGGTGGGTGGTTGGCGCGACGCAACCGAACTGATGGTCTTTTGTGATGACGGAGCCGCTCGCATCAGCGACTGGTATCGCCTGGATATTGATGACGGCACTGGTTTTAAAAACATGGCGGAATCTTCAAATGATCCACGCGATGCGGCCTATCGAAGGCAGGTCGCACATATTGCCGATTTTGCACAGGGTAAACCTCACACTTGGGCGAGTTTTGAAGATGCTTGGCAGGTGCAGTCGCTTATCGAGTCGTTGCTGCGCTGAAGAAAAAGGTCATGCTGCAAAAACGCGTCTACGCCTTGCCGCTAGCCAATCGCTTAAAACTTGCCGTGACTCAAGGGCTCAGGATTTACCGCGACTCTATGGCTTGAAGGGCTTCCCATCGCTCTAATAAGGCGAGTAATTCATGGTCGATCTGCTCAACCCTTGCCTTGTCTTGGCGCATTTGTTCGGGTCCGAGGCGGTAATATTCACTCGAAGACATAGCCGCCTGTATCTTTGTCTGCTCTAATTCTAAAGCTTCGATTCGTTCGGGCATGCTGTCGAGTTCACGTTGCTCTTTATAGCTAAGTTTGCGGCGGGCGTTGTTGATCGTCGCTTGGACACTGGCGGATACAGGCAAGGCTGATGCATTCGACGACTTTGCTGCGACCTTGGTTGATTCAGTGAGCCACTCACCACCTTGATCGATCCAATCACTATAACCACCAGGATACTCGCGCCACAAGCCCTCACCTTGGGCAACCAGGGTTTGAGTGGCTACTGCATCCATGAAGGCACGATCATGGCTGACAAGCAAGACACTGCCCTCGTACTCTTGTAAGCTCGATTCTAATAATTCTAGCGTTTCGAGATCAAGATCGTTCGTTGGCTCATCAAGAATAAGCAAATTGGCTGGCCGAGCAAATAGTCTTGCTAGCAAAAGTCGATTCCTCTCGCCGCCCGATAGGGTTTTGACTGGTGACTGGGCGCGGCGTGGTGAAAACAAAAAATCACCTAAATAGCTCATGACATGCATGCGCTTACCAGCAATGTCAATCCAGTCCGAACCAGGGCTAATCGTTTGCGCAACGCTGCGCTCTTCATTGAGTTGCTCACGCATTTGGTCAAAATAGGCAAGCTGCCATTGAGTGCCTTGCTTTACCTGACCTTCTGTGGGCTTGAGTTGACCGAGTGCCAGACGAATCAGCGTTGATTTACCGATACCATTGGGACCTATGAGGGCGACACGATCGCCGCGCATCAAGACCCAATCAAGTGATTTCACAAGCACGCGTCCGTTGGGCGTCCGGTAACTTAGTGATGTACATTCTAGAACTTGCTTGCCCGAGCGCTCTCCACTGTCTAATCGCATCTTGACCTGGCCCACGCGTTGCCTGCGCGCCTCGCGAGCTTCACGCAGTGCTTCAAGTCGTCTCACCCTGCCTTGGTTGCGCTTGCGTCTTGCTTCAACGCCTTGACGAATCCAAGTTTCCTCTTCGGCCCAGAAGCGATCGAAGCGCCTTTGCGCCTGATCTTCCGCTGCCCATTGATCGGCACGCAAGCGCTGATAGTCAGCAAAGCGACCCGGGTAGTTACGCAGGATGCCGCGTTCGAGTTCGACGATGCGATTGACCACGCGGTCCAGAAAGTGACGATCATGCGTGATGACGATGCTTGTACTTACCCGCTCCATGGACTCTTCCAACAGGCGGATGGCTGCCAAGTCGAGATGATTGGTCGGCTCGTCGAGCAATAGCAAATCAGGCTTTAAAGCGAACGCCAGGGCGAGCGCTGCCCGCTTTCGTTCACCACCTGATAAGCCTTGCAAGGGCCGGTCTGGGTCGAGCCCAAAACGATCGAGCCAGGCTCGAATATCGGCTAGCGTTTGCCAAGCGGCGGGCTCTTCGGGCGACGCGCTTAAGTCGGCTCTGGCCAAAAGACTCAGATAAAGACTCTCCCGCTCGGTCAAGTGTGGTTCTTGCTCAACGGCAACACAGTAAAGGCCGTCTTCGCGTTGAATGAGCCCATCATCGGCATGGATCGAGCCGGCGATGAGTTTGAGTAAAGAGGACTTGCCGCTGCCATTTCGTCCGATAAGTCCGAGCTTATCCCCGCGTTGAACCGAAAGCGACGCGCCATCGAGCAGCGGTAAATCGCCAAAGGCAAGCTGCATATTGATTAGTTGTATCAATTAATTCTCACTTCATCGGGTTCAAAGCATAGACATCAAAGCTTGCAACAAAGGCTCAAGAAGCGTGCTGGACCAAGTCAGCCCGAACGATACCGTGCTGGACTGAGCTGAGCCTACAATGATAACGATGGCGCTAAACAACGATGGCAGCGACTGAATCCTCCATGCACGCAAAGCTTGGTGACAGTGCTTTGCTCAGACCTGTTTCGGATGTGATGCAATCGCAACTGTTGCGTTGTTCGCAGCATGAACCGCTTGGCATAGCACTAGCAACAATGCAAAAGCATTCGGTTGGCTCGATATTGGTCGATTGTGATGATGGAAGCACCGGTATTCTCACCCGAACCGACCTCATTGAACGCATCATATTGCCTCGACTCGAGCTCGATTGCACCGTCGACAAAGTAATGAGTCATCCCATAAAAAGCTTGCCCCTTGAGAGTTCGCTGCTTGATGCGATGCAGGCGATGATGCGTTGGCGACTTCGGCATCTGCCAATTACCTCGGGCGGATCGATTATTGGCCTCGTAAGTGAGCATGATTTGATGCGGCAGCATCGAAATCGACCCGATCGTTTGATGGTGTCAATCGATAGAGCCCAAGACGAAGCCGCATTGATTCTTGCTGGACAGCAGGCCGCCAACATCGCAAGGCAATTGCACCGCGAGGGGCTCGGCGCTCTTCATATTGCGAAGATGATGTCATTGCTTAACGATGCACTCACCCGCCGAGCGATCGAACTCATTGTCCGTAGCGAGGATCAGCACGGCCTCCCCGATAAGCCTTGGGCCTGGCTGGCGCTCGGCTCTGAGGCGCGTGCCGAGCAAACCATGGTTACCGATCAAGACAATGCATTCGTTGTTGGCGATGAGTCCCTGGTTCCACGCTTTTTGGACATCGCTATGAAAGTCAACCACTTGCTTGATCGGATGGGATTTCCACTATGCAAGGGGGGTGTCATGGCCATGCATGAGGATTGGTGTATGAGCCTTGAGCGCTGGATTACCCAGGCACAATCATGGTTGAAAAGTCCAAATCCAAGAGCCATTCTTAAAGCCCAGATCGCACTCGATTTTAGATGGGTTGCTGGCGACCGCTTGCTTGTTGAATCGCTTGAAAAAGGTTTTTCGACGATTTTTGCACAGCGCAGCGCTGATCAGCTTCAAAGCGCCGCACGCCAGTCCTTTCTTCGCACCATGCTCTCTGACTTGCTTGAGCGGGGCGTGCAAGCAGTGCCTGCAGAATGGCAGCTTAGCCTTTATCGCATGATCGGTGGTGCTCGTACCAAGCACTTATGTCAGCGCGATATCAAGCTTCATGGTACCGCGCTGATTGTGGATGCGGTGAGATTTCTGGTATTGAGCAAACTGAGTTCTGGTCAATGGATGCCTCATGGAACGGTCGAGCGCTTGCAATGGTTAGAACGTAATCACATCATGAGCAAAGACGAGGCCTCAGCTTTGATTGAAGCCTTTGAGGCCCTAACGCATTGGCGATTGGAAAAGCAGATGGCTATGCTTGCGAAGCGATCAGATGAGCACATGTGTGCTTCAGGCAATCGAGGGTCGGATCAGGAAATGCCTGCTCCGAATCACATCAATCTGCTCGCGCTCCATAGCAATGAACGCTCGCACTTTAGGGCTTACGTGCAAAGCATCGCTCAGCTGAGAGAGCGCTTGCGCATGGATTTCGCTGCGTAGTTTTTGAAGGTCTAACACAATGCATCGAACGATTCGTATTCAGATCGCCTCCGACTTGCATCTCGAAATGTTCAGAAAGCCCTTTCCGAACTGGTATCGAGTTGATCGTTTAGAGGCAGACAGAGCGGACCTGCTCGTGCTCGCAGGCGATATTCATAATGGTGTAGAGGCCATCCGCTGTTTCGCCGATTGGCCCATCCCTGTGCTTTACGTTCCGGGTAACCATGAATATTATGAAACAAGAATCGATCAAGCTTTAGTAGCCTTACGTGAAGCGGCGCGTGGCACCATGGTGCAGGTTTTGTCGCAAGACGTCACAATCGTAGAGGGCGTGCGCTTTATTGGCTGCACGCTTTGGACCGATTATGAGCTTCTCGGTACAGGCATAAGAAAGACGCTCGCCATGCAAACCTGTGAACGTTTCATGGTTGACCATCGATTGATTCAAGGCGTTGATGCCAAGCGCAAGCGTTTCTTACCTGAAGATGCATTGCAGATTCATCAGTATGAACGTACATGGTTGACTGAACAATTACAGGAGGCCTTCGGTGGACCCACAGTAGCCATCACGCATCATGGTGTTCATCCGAAGTCTGTCCATCCGCGGTTTGCGAAGCATCCCGCAAATCCAGGATTTATATCAGACCTTGGTAGCCTTTTGAGCCTTGCAGATCTTTGGATTCATGGCCATGTCCATAATAGTTTTGATTACATGATTGGAAGCAGCCGCGTTGTGGTGAACCCCGGCAGCTACGCTCTAAACATTGCTCAGGCAAATAGCCCGAAAGCTTTGCAATGGGAAAATCCTCAGTTCGATCCGGCAAAGGTTGTGCCATTGCGATGGGAGGTTTCATGAAGTTTTCACGCCGATGTTTTGCGAGGACTGCGATGACTGCGCCGCTCCTGGGTCAGAGTCTAGGGGTAGCCCTGTTGCTGCAGCCACCGCGAGTTCAGGCGATAGGTGCCCCCGAGGTTGCGGTCAAAGAGGTGCAGCTTCAGGGTATTGATCGTGAGCAGTTGCGTTTGCTGGTTGTGCTAAAGCTTGATAATAGTAATCCTGTGCCTATTCCGCTTTCAACGATACAGTTTCTCGCACGTATCGAAGAGCGCGAACTAGCCAAGGGTCAAACAACTGAAAGTTTGCGTTTGCCCGCTTTAGGTAGTGCCGATGCGAGCTTTCGTGTGCTGATTCCGCTGCGTGCGATTCCTGGTGCGATCGATCGAGGCTTGGTGGCCCTGTTTGGCGAGGGCCTTCGCTATGATATTGAAGGTACGGCTGAGTTGGGCGGCCTTTTTCGCATCCCGTTTCGAAAAAACGGGCGTTTCACACGAACACAATTACTTGCAGCAATTCGTTCATAATTACCATGAGTAGATCGATCTAATGTTTCGCTCCCTTATATCATGAGTAGACCGATCTAATTTTTCTTGCCCTGATAGACCTGTACTTTGGATTGCGGCATGCGATAACCTGATACACCGAGGGCAGACTCAAAGCGAACCACATCAAGCCGACCGCTCACCCAAACGGCTGCTTGCGCGGTTTTTTCGCTAATCGGTTCAGTACTTATAACATGAACGATTTGGTTTGCCGGGGGAGGCGGTGAGTGGATACATGCGCCAAAGTAGGGTACGAGTAAGAACTCACTGATGCCTTTCGCACTTCGCTCAAGCGGCGCGACAAAACCCGGCAAACGGATATGCTGGCCGTGTAGGCTGTTGACTGCTGGCGCCTTATCCCAAAGTTCGCGCAGTTTGGCCATCGCTTCGTTTGCGCGAGGATCGCCGTCTTGTAAGAGTGCAAAATTCATGCCCTCGAGCAACTTTTCGGGCTTCCAGTCGGCTGGAATCAAATCATCCCAGCTCAAATCGCGAACCTTGTTCTGAGTTTGCGAAAGCACACCGGGTGATTTCAGTAGGGCGATGGCCGTTGGAAGCAGGCTAAGTGCAAGTAAGCCTCGTCGCATACGGGCCTTTGAAACCGGGTCGATCATGCCTAGCGCTCCATCATGCCTTGTTGTAGGGAGATGCGATAAGCTCGCAAAGCGGGCAGCAAACTTACCAACAAGGCGCAAGCATAAACCGAAGCGACAAAGGGCCATTCGTCATAGCGAAGCCATTGCGCGGACATGCGAAGGCCAGCTTCAACCAGGAGCGCCTCTCGGAAAAAGAATATCAAGGCGCTTAGGCTTAATAATGAACATACCAGGGCAAGGCTTGCTGCAAGCAAGGCTTCGACCACCACGAGGAGGGCGATTTGCCAGGGTCGCGCACCGAGCACTCGAAGCAGTGAAAGCTCGCGCTCGCGCTCACGCATCGAAGCCAGCAAACTTGCGCCCATGCCGAGCATGGATACAATAAGCATAACAAAAGCGAGCAGAGAAAACCCAGCCTCCGCTTTACCGATAAGCTGCCAGAGATCGGCAAGCGCAAGCCCAGGTGCGGCGGCCGTCATGGCGGCAGCACCACCCGATTCGATTTGACGCTGGGTACGAAAGAGAAGGTTGCGTTGCTTGAGCCCAATGTAAACCGCGCTGATTTGCTTAGGACTTAGGTCAAACTTTCTAACCATCGCTTCCGATAGCTTCAATCCTGGTATTGGCGCACCGGCCTGCCAGCCCACATGCAAAGCCTCGATCGATTCAAGCGATACAAATAAACTTCGATCAATCGCAGTACCCGTTGGCGCAAGCAGACCAACCACGCGAAATGGTTTGTCCTCGTGACTTGCCGATACGCCAAAGCTCTTTGGAGCGATTGAGGGCTTAGTTTGTGACTCATCGCTTGGTAAGCCGTGTTCCAGAACAATCGAGGCATCGAGCTTGTAGCCCAATTGCCTGGCCACGGAGGCACCGATGACGACCTCCCATAATCCTGTAAAGGCCTTACCTTGGGTAAAAACAAGCGGTTCAGCTTCACCGGTACGAATATGTTCAAAGAATTGATGCTCGGTGCCGATCACCCGATAAGGCCCATGCGAGTCGCCCAGCGAAATAGGAACAGCCCATGCGACCGAGTCTAATGCGCGAAGCCATTTCAAGCTTTCAAAGGCTAGGGCTTCACGTGGCTCGCCCAGATGAAAGACGGTCGAAAGCAGTAACTGAGCAGGATGACCCTTTGGGCCAACCAGTAAATCGGTACCGCTAATCGACTGGGCAAACGATGTTTTGATATCGACGCGTAAACGTTCTATAAAAAACAATAACGCACAAGATAAAGACATGGCTAGTATGAGTAAACTGAGCGCAATTCGGCGATGCCAAAGGCTCTTACTTGCGAGCTCAAAGATGAGCGCTGCGGTTTGGCTGAAAGATCGTTGAGACGACATGATTAAGTGGGCGTTTAGTTGCTATAGCGACATACGCCAATGGCGGTCAACATGCTTTTCAAGGGCTTGGTGGTGGCTTACCAAAATCAGCGCTGTTCCCTGGCGCCGGCATTGACGGGTGAGCAGATCGATGAGTTGTGACTCACGCTTTGCATCAAGTGCTGAGCTTGGCTCATCGGCCAGCAATAATTCGGGCTCACCGAGCAGCGCTCGCACGGCGGCGACACGTTGTTGCTGGCCAATCGAAAGTTGGGTAACCGGTCGAGCTATGGCTTTAGCGTCAAGATCGAGATCATTCGCCAGCTTTCTCGCTGCATCTCGCATACTGTTAACCGTACTGAATGACTGACTGCGGCGGGAACTTAGTCGGCAGGCAAGCACCATATTGTCGAGCGCACTTAAATAGGGAATCAAATTGAATTGTTGGAAAACGATGCCGATATGGTCAGCGCGAAAGCGGTCTCTGTGGGCTGCTGTGAGGCTGGCAAGATCAACCCCGAGCAATTTGACCGAACCCTTGGGTGCAACCATGATGCCAGCGATCAGTGCGAGCAAGGTGCTCTTGCCGCATCCACTAGGGCCGCTAATCAGGAGCTGTTCGCCCGCCTGAACCTGCCAGCGAGGGAGATCGATCAAAGTTTCCTTCGCACCCCAGGAAAATTTCAAGCCTTCTAAGTCAACCAGGGCGGCGCTCATGCATTGAAGAGGTAATGACGATGTTTAAAGGCATCATTGCGAAGTATCCTAAACATATGATGGCGAACTGGTCCTCAGTCTCGAAATAAGGGTGGCGATATGAAAGAGCATATGACAAACAACCTTCCCAGCCATTTGGCCTTGTCGACGATCAAGGCTTTTCGAAGCATGGCAGCACTGACAAGCCTTTTTTGCCTGGCATGGACTGGGCTTGCTCATGCCCAGGATGCGGCGCGCGTGATCTCTCGAACCGCAAATCTACAACAAGTGCTCGTGCCCTCATCTTATTGCGCACAGCGACTTGCCCCTGCGCCCGCAGTTCATGCGGAGCGCTCCAACGCAGGCGCTGTTGTGGGAGCCATCGCCGGTGGATTGCTTGGCAGCACGGTGGGGCGCGGCGATGGTCGGGTTGCTGCTGCAGCGATCGGTGCAGCAACTGGCGCTATCATTGGTGACAGGGTTGATAATGCGCCTGCAGCAGCAGGTAGCCATTTAGGGACGGCTGCGCCGATTAGTCAGGCCGGCGGCGAGGCTGCTGTGGCCATCACCTCAAATCCTGCGGGTGCTCCAGGTGCCGTGGCACCTATTGGGCCCTTGCCAGCCGCACCTGCGATTGTTTGTCAGGGCAGCCAGGCGCTTGAGACCCGGGTTGCCGGCTATACCGTCGTGTATGAATACGCTGGTAGGCAGTATAGCGCCCAGCTAAACCGCGATCCCGGAGAAACGCTCCCCTTGGTCATTACGCCGGATCCCAGTTATCTGATGGCAGCGCCACTGACAACCTATGCGCCGATCGATCAGCGTCGCCGCAGATACTAGGATGCAAACGCCGGGGGTGGTTGGAATTGGCAGCCAGCGTACTTCTCGAGTAATTCGGCAAAGGCAAGGGTGATCTGGTCACCGTCGCGCGGCCCTATGACCTGCACACCAAAGGGAAGTCCCTTTGTCGTTTGTCCTGCGGGAACCGCGGTGCCGGGAAGACCACAAAGGGTTGACATCCCTGCCCAAAACATGGTCTGGGTTGAGGGTTGTTGCTGACCATTGACCGCAATCATGCGCTCCCAGCGTTCCCCCGATTGCATGTGATGAAAGGCGGGCATTGATGCAACAGGGCAAAGTAGGACGTCGACTTCTTCAAACCACGCTCCCCAAGTACGAGCCATCGCCATGCGCTCTTCGTGTGCCTGTAACCACTCACGGTGAGTCATGGTGTTGGCTTGCACCATCCAAGCGTAGTAATCGTAGCCTTTTCGCTCCTGGCGCGTGCCATGACGATAGGCCTCGGCCACTTCGGCCTGCTCCTTGAAGGCCTGATCCGATAGGCCACGCGAGGTTGCGGCGCGCAGCAAGCGAATGTAGAGCTTGTGCAAATGCTCCAATTCAATAGGAGGACCTTTGCGTTGTACCTTCATGCCTAGCTTTTCGAGCCGATCACCCAGCGCTTCAAGTCCCTTGACAATTTCTCGATCGACCGGACAAGTTTTGGCATCGCTTAGCAAAGCAACCCGCCAGCCACTGGGCCTTGCCAGGCGCGCTGCGGGCTTGACCAAGCCATACCCTGCAAGATCCTCGCCGAGCGCAACATCAAAGCTGAGCTTAAGATCACGCGCATGTCTTGCTAATGGCCCATAGGCGACTAAATCGGCGGTTGCCAGAGCATCGGGTAAGGCATGGCCTTCACCGCTCAGCACGCCGATGCTTGGCTTATGCCCAAAAACACCGCAAAAATGTGCCGGTCCGCGGATTGATCCGCCGATATCGCTGCCAAGTTCTAGAAAACTGAACCCTGCGGCAAGCGCTGCTGCACCCCCGCCACTCGATCCACCCGGAACACGTGTGAGGTCGTAGGGATTATTTGTTGTGCCATAAATCGGGTTAAAACTTTGCCAATCTGAAAGGCGCACGGGCACATTGGTCTTGCCCATCACAATCGCGCCTGCTTGCTTGAGCCTTGAAACCATGAGCGCATCTGATTGGGCGATGTTGGCGCGCATCTCGACCCGACCAAAAGTACTTGGCAGACCGGCAAGATCATAGGACTCCTTAACCGTGATCGGTACGCCTGCAAGCGGGCCAAGGGCTTGCTTTTGGCGTTCGGAGCCACGTTGCACGATTCGATCAATACGCTCGGCTGCAAGTCTTGCCTGATCAAAATCGCGCACGACCACCGCATTTATTGCTTGATCGTGCTTTTGGATGCGTTCGATTTGCGCCGAAAGCACATCGCTTGCTTTCAAGGTCCCGCGCTTGACGCGGTTTGCAATCGCGATGGCCGATTCAAAGGCTTGTGGATAAAGCGATTTCATAACGATGTTAGCCTCAAAACTATCCGCGGCCCACATAGGGCATATTGGTTGCCATTACCGTCATGAAAAGTACATTACTTTGCAGGGGTAACTCGGCCATGTGGAGTACCGATTGGCCAACATGGGTCACATCCATTAAAGGCTCTGCTGCGATCTCGCCGTTGGCCTGCGGCACGCCTTTGGCCATCCGAGCGGCCATCGGCGTTTCGGCATTACCTATATCGATTTGACCGCAGGCGATATTAAATCGACGCCCATCGAGTGCTGTAGACCTTGTGAGGCCTGTCATCGCGTGTTTGGTTGCGGTGTATGCGATCGAATTGGGTCGAGGTGCATAAGCAGAGATCGATCCATTATTAATAATTCTTCCGCCTTGGGGGTCTTGCGATTTCATTTGTTTAACAGCCGCACGGGTGCAAAGAAACGAACCGGTGAGGTTCGTGTCGACCACATGTCGCCAGGTCTCGATCGGCAACTCATCAATGGGTACGGCAGGGGCACCAATACCTGCGTTGTTAAAGAGCACATCAAGCCGCCCAAAGGCGGCAACGCAGGCGTCAAAAAGATCGTCGATTGAAGAGGCGTCGCAAACGTCGGTAACTTTAGCGAGCGCTCTGCCTTGAGCGTCTTGCGCCATCGCTATGGTTTCATGCAAGGTGTCTTGTCTGCGACCTGCAAGCACAACGCGATAGCCTGCTCCAAGAAAGGCCAAACTCACGGCGCGGCCTACGCCGCTGCCAGCGCCTGTGACGATAGCGACTTTTGATAGCGTTGACATGAAACAGATCTCCTTGAACAAGCGTGGAATCTGCTTATCATGCATGACATTCCAAGGAGAGGTCCATGCGATTGTTTTCATTTCGAGACGGTGAGCAGGTCAAACTCGGTGTTTTGAGTTCGGCAGCAGGGCTGTCGTTTTATTCACTCGAGGATATAGCGCCTTGGGCACCACCAAGCATGCCAGCACTTTTGGCCATCCCTAAGGCCCTCGAGAAAATCAATGCGGCTTTAGCGACTGCGCCCGATGCTTTGAAACGCGACTGCAGTGCGCTTCGCTACGCCCCTCTGATCCCTGAGCCCGGCAAGCTCATTTGCATGGGCTTGAATTACGCAGACCATGCTGCTGAGGGTGGGCATGCCAAACCCGATTACCCAAGCTTCTTTCTGCGCGCTAACAGTTCCTTACTCGGTCAGGGCGAGGCGATCATTCGCCCACGGCAGAGTGATCAGCTCGATTATGAGGCAGAACTTGCGGTGATCATTGGTCATCGCGCGCGCCACCTGAGAAGCGATCAAGCGCTTGATTGTGTCGCGGGATATAGTTTATTTAACGATGCTTCGATTCGTGACTTCCAGCGTAAAACCAGCCAGTGGACTATCGGGAAGAATTTTGATGCGACCGGGCCTTTTGGTCCGTGGCTTGTCACTTGCGATGAGCTGCCGCTCGGCGCAGCGGGTTTGCGCATACAGTCGCGGCTAAACGGGCAAGTGATGCAAGATGCAAACACCAAGGATTTCCTCTTTGATGTGCGCGAGGCGCTGGTCATTATTTCAGCTTGTATGACGCTTGAACCGGGCGATGTGATCATTACAGGAACACCGGCTGGAGTTGGCTATGCGCGAAAACCGCCGGTATTTATGAAAGCGGGCGATATGTGCGAGATTGAAGTTGACGGTATCGGCGTCTTAAGCAACCCGATTGTTGATGATGTGGAATAAATTAAAACAATCCTTGGGGCTTGAGAAACAGCAGAAAGTGCAAGCCAAGCCGGTCGCTAAGGCAGCAAGCGAGGCACAGGCATCAAGTCAAGTGCGGGCAGCCGCCACGTCAAAGGCAGCGGGTCAGGCTAAGGCAGCAGGCGCGGCCAAGCCAAGCTCAGCGGCCAAAGATCCGAAAGAGGCGGCCTTTGACCTTGAGCGTGATGCGGTCAGAGCAAGTTTTCAGTCCGACCCACAAACGGTTGTTGCGGTCATCCGTGCTTGGCTGCATGAGGACTCAAAGCAGGCCGTCGCCCCCAAGGAGGACGCCAAGCCCAAGTGACGACTAAGCCAAGCGCCATCAGCGCGAAGATCACACCACAGGCGTAAAAAAAGCGATTGGTAGCCATCATATAGGCTTGGGCAAACACGAGTCGCTCAGCGATTGCAAGCTCGCCGCTTCCTTCAATGCCAAGCTGACGGATCGACGATAAATAGTCGATCGTCGTCGTGTCGAGAGCGTTCAAGCGGCTTCCCAACTCAACATAAGCTTCGGCTGCCCAGCGATCCCAGGCGCTGACGCCGATCGCAGCACCGAGCGCTGCACCAAGCATGCGTGCAAAGTTTGAAAACCCGGTGGCAGCAGCTAGTCGGTCATTGGCGATGCCGGCAAGCATATAACTTTGGATCGGTATGAAAAATATTGCCATACCAAATCCTTGTAACAATCGAGGCATGATGATTTCCCAGTACCCAGCCTCAAGGGTGAAGGTACTATTCCAAAATGAAATCACTGCTAAAAGGCTAAAGGAGAGCAACGACAAATATTGAGGATTGAGCCGATGGATGTTTCGCCCAACCAACGGTGAAAAGACCAAATTAAAAATGGCGATAGGCGCAATAGCTAAGCCTGCTTGAACGGTGTTGTAGCCCATCACAAGCAAAAGCCAAAGCGGAAACACAACCACGGTAGCGTAATAGGTCATAAAACCGATTGTTAGCATACTCACACCCGTGGTGTATTGAACGCCCTTGAGCAAGCTTAAATCGACGACTGCTTCTTTTTCGTTCCATGACCAGGCCACAAAATAGGCAATCGAAAGCAAGGCAATGACGGTCATGGCGATAACATTGGGCGACTCAAACCAGTCTTCCTCCCGGCCGTGTTCGAGCACCCATTGAAGGCATGCTACGCCAACGACCAACAGACAAACACCAACAAGATCAAGCCGCACAGGGTGACACGCCGACTCTCGCGAACGCATCAGCTTCCAAACCGTGTAAGCGACTGCGACACCCGCAGGGCCGTTGATGAGGAAGAGCCAACTCCAGTGAACACGGTCGACCAAAAAGCCGCCGAGTACTGGACCAATCACCGGCGCGACCACGACCACCATGGCCCATAGCCCCATGGCTTGGCCCCGCTTCTGAGGCGGATAGCACCTAAGCAATAAAGTTTGAGATAAAGGCAGGAGAGGACCACCCGCTAAGCCTTGTAGCAAACGCATGCTCACTAGCATCTCTAGACTGTTTGATAGCGCGGCAAGAAGGCTTGCAGCGGTGAATGCGCACACCGCGATTACAAAGACGCGAACCTCACCAAATCGTCTTGCAAGCCAACCAGTTAAGGGAAGCGACACAGCGCAGGCAATCGAATACGAAGAAATAATGGCAGTGCCTTGTTGGGGTGATACGCCCAAATCGCCTGCGATGCTGGCAACGGCAACGTTGGCAATCGTGATGTCGAGGATTTCCATGAAGGTGCCCAGGGAAATCATTAAAGTCAGCAGCGCGAGTGCAGCGCCTTGCAGGGCTTGGGGCTGTGCGCTCGCTTGATCAAGGCTGCGCATGCTGTTCGATGATGCTTCGAATCTTTGCATGGATCGCGGGGTCTTCGGCCGCAATCGCTGATTGCTGACTCGGTTGCTTTGCCGGCTTCGCCGGATTTGCTATTAATTCTTGGGCATTTGCAGTCTCAGTGCTTACATGGGTTAGCCTCAAGCCGTCTTTGCGACTCACATCAACGCGAACGCGCATGGATAAGCCGACTCGTAAGGGATAACTTTTTAAATCGTCGGGTTCAATCGCAATTCGAACCGGTACACGCTGGACAACCTTGACCCAATTGCCACTTGCCTGCTGGGCAGGTAGCAATGAGAATGCAGTCCCGGTTCCCGGGGACAGTCCAAGAAGGCGGCCACGAAAGCGGATTTCATCGCCATAGAGGTCGGCTGTGAGGCTCACAGGCTGATCGACCCTTAAAGCTGCAATTTGGTTTTCCTTAAAGTTGGCATCAACCCAGAGCTGATCAAGCGGGACAATTGCCATCATCGAACTACCCTGGGCAACGCGTTGACCCGGTTGAGCATTTCGTTTGGCGACCTGACCGCTTACTGGAGCAAGAATTTGAGCGCGCTGCTTCACAAGCCAGGCCTCCCGAAGCTTGGCGACCTGACCCAATACGGTCGGGTGCTCAAATATAGAACTATCACGTAGCAAGGCTTTGGAGGCCACCGCTTGCTGTTGACTGGCCTCCCATTGGGAGCGCGCCGCTTCAACCTGTGCCTCCGCCGAACGTACTTGTGTCTCGGCGTTTCTATAGTCTTCCTGGGTAGTTAGTCCTCGATTGACCAGTGCAGCGCGCCGTTCGCGATACGCTTTATGACGTTCTAGCTCATGTTGAGCGCGAATCCACTCAGCATGCTTTGCTTTGACTTGGGCTTCGCTGACCGATACCTGTCGCGATAAAGCGGTAATTTCACGAACGGTTTTGCCAAGATCCGATTCAAGCTGTTGCAAATGGATATCAATGTCGCTTTCGTCAAAGGCAACTAAGGGCTGTCCCGCCTGAACATGCTCGGTTTCTGCGACGTAGACTTCGCGAATCGTGCCGGCAGTAAGTGCGCTTACCGGCACCACATGCCCTTGTACGTAGGCGTTATCAGTCGCAACGATATCGCGCAAGAAGTGATCCCAGTAACTAAAAGCACCTAATGCAATGATTACAACGAGGATGCTCAAAACAGCAAGTCGTCCTTTGCGACCAGTAGGTCGCAAAGTGGCTGTAACAGTTTGGCTCATGGTCTTAATCCAGGTGGATGAGCACCTTACCCAGAATTTTCATGCTCTCACAGTCCTCGTGAGCCGAAACAACATCATGAAGATGATAGCGTTTGTAAATTTGATGCTTAAGCTGGTTTTTCTTAAGTGATTCGTTGATATAAAGCGCTGCATCCCTGTGTGCTTGCTCGCCCATCGCATAGACCAGCACAAAGCGAACCGTTAAGTCTTTGGCAAGCATGGGCCAAAAGGGAATGCTAGGTTCTGGAACAGCATCCGAGGCATAAGTCGCAATTACACCGCGTGCTCGCAAAAGCGCAAGGCTTTGAGGAAGGTTTGCTCCAAAGGCAACATCAATCACGCGATCAATGGGGTTGTCCTCGTGAAAGAGCTCTCTACAACTGGCAACCAGATCTTGTTCTTTGTAATTAATCACATGATCTGCACCCGCGTTGATAGCGACCTGCGCCTGCTCGGGACGCGAAACCGTGGCGATGACCGACGCCGCGCCATCGAGTTTGGCCATTTGGACTGCGTAAAAACCCACGGCACCTGCGCCGCCCAAGACCAAGACGCGCTTGCCAGCAACACTTCCATCGGCAAAGACGCAACGATGCGCTGTCATGGCTGGTATGCCCATACAAGCACCTGCTTCGAAGTCAGCAGCATCAGGTAGCGTTATAGCTTTTGAAGATGGAACGCAACAAAAGCTAGCGCAAGTTCCTAAAGCTCTGCCAAGCGTTGCCTCATAAACCCAAACGCGCTCGCCGATACGATCTTTGGAAACACCTTCACCGACGGCTTCGATAATCCCTGATCCGTCCTGATGCGGAATGATCAAAGGAAAGGGCATGTGGATATTGCCACGATGGCCGCCACGGTTTTTGGTGTCTGACGGATTGACCGCTGAAACTTTAATACGAACTCTTACCTCGCCTTGCGCTGGCTGCGGTGTCTCGAGCTCGCCAAGTTGCAAGACCTCAGCGGCTGGCCCCTTGCGACGGTAGTATGCGGCTTGCATGGTCATTACCTGCTTATCCCTCAAATGTTATTTT
This sequence comes from Burkholderiaceae bacterium, assembly GCA_900299025.1. Classification (GTDB taxonomy): domain Bacteria; phylum Pseudomonadota; class Gammaproteobacteria; order Burkholderiales; family Burkholderiaceae_E; genus UBA3064. Next base: position 12,696 of record OMIE01000092.1, on the reverse strand, counting down.
TGCATCGCGAATGACCTTGCCCCATTTAGCCAGGTCTGCCACGATGCGTGCCGCGCATTCGGCTGGCGTTGATGTCATCGGTTCATAGCCTTGTGAGCGGACTTTTTCGGCAACTGCGGCGTCGCTCAAGGCTGCATTCATGGCTGCATTAAGTTTTTGAACGATATCGGCTGGCATGCCTGCCGGTCCCAAAAGGCCCCACCAAATAGCCGCTTCAAAGCCACTTAGACCCTGTTCGGCGATCGTGGGTGCTTGAGGAAGAGCCGATGATCGGGTGGCACTTGTGACGCCAAGCACTTTTATTTTGCCCGACTTGATGTGTGGTACCGCGGTCGGCATCGAAGCGAATAAGAGGGGCACTTGTCCGCCGAGCAATTCAACCATAGCCGGACCACCGCCTTTGTAGGGGACATGAACCATGTCGGTTTTTGTCATCGACTGAAAGAGTTCGCCTGCAAGATGACCCGCACCGCCGATTCCTGAGGTGCCGTAAGTCATGCCACCCGGTTTGGCGCGTATCAAGCGCAATAGTTCTTCAAGGTTATTAGCCGATACTGAGGGGTGGGCTACCAGGGCCGTGCCACCACTGCAAGCGATGCCAATGGGTGAAAAGCTCTTTACTGGATCATAAGAGAGCTTTTTACCGTTGGGAAGAATGGTGAGTGGGCCTGAGTCTGCGTAATGAATAGTATAGCCATCAGGGGCGGACTTTGCTGTAAAGTCTGCACCAATCGTAGCCCCTGCCCCTGGCTTGTACTCGAAAATAAGTGGTTGGCCGATAGCAGCTTCAATTTTGTTTTGCATCGGGCGGGCAACGGCATCAGCAGCGCCACCTGTTGGATAACCTAATACCAGCTTAACGGGTCGCTCGGGCCAAGTCTTTTTTGCTTGCGCGATAGACTCTCGACACCAGCCTGCCGCAAGCAGGGTGCCGGCAGACAGTGCTGCGCCCGAAGACAGCAGTGCTCTGCGTGTTTTCAGATCGATCATGGTGGTCTCCTTTTACTTTTGATTCGTAGTTATAAAAACAAGATAAAGTAACGTTACATAAAAGAATGTAAGATCAAGATCTGGCCGCCCTCTTTAAGGGTCTAGAATGATTGCCCCGGCGGTTCGACGATCTTCAATTAAGCGATGGGCTTGAGCAGCATCGTGCAAGGGCACATGCGCGGCGATATCGATTCGCAGGCGTCCGCTGCCCAGCAAATCAAAAAGTTCGTGAGAGGCCCGAAGTAAGTCGCTCCGCTTGGCAATCCAGGTTCTTAGCGTTGGCCTGCAAACCGAGAGCGATTTACTGTGCAAGTCTTGCAAAGGAAAGGGTTCGACCTGCCCCGAGGCGGTGCCGTAGTTGATTGCAATACCCATCGGACGGGTACAGCGAAGCGACTCTTTAAAGGTATCGCGTCCGACCGAGTCATACACAACCGGTACGCCTTCACCGTCGGTGATTTGCAGCACGCGGTTAGCGAAATTTTCTTTGGTGTAGACGATGGGATAGTCGCAACCAAGACGTTGCACCAAGGCAGCCTTTTCCTCGTTTGAAACCGTGCCGATGACGATGGCGCCTAAGGCTTTTGCCCATTGAACCATTAATTGGCCTACACCGCCTGCGGCAGCGTGGATGAGGACCGTATCGCCCGCTTGGACCTTGTAGAGGCGCTTGAGCAGGTAATGCGCAGTCAGTCCGCGCAGGTAGGAAGCGGCAACGATTTCATCGCTTAGTGCCTCGGGTATTTTGACGAGACGATCAGCGGGCAGGTTGCGATGGCCGACATAGCTGCCGATACCAATATTGGCGTAGGTGACCCGATCACCGACTCGCAAATCGCTTTCGGCTAGTCCTTCACCAAGGGCTTCGATGACGCCATTGGCCTGAACGCCAGCGATAAAGGGTGGTTTGGGGCCATCACCATGAAGTTGTCCTATCCGGTGATAAACATCAACAAAATTGACCGCCACACTCTGATGACGTACTCGGACTTCGCCTTGGGCGGGTTCGCCAATCTCAATGTCGGTGGCTTTTAAGACTTCCGGACCACCAAAGTCGGTGATCTGTATCGCTTGGGTTCGCATGCTGGCTCCAGACTAAGGGGAAGCGCCAACTCGTGTTGACAGGATGAGCTACATTCGGAAGCCACATTGCCATAGTCCGCTGCCCATTGGGTGAGCTACTGTTTCAATGTTGGGGATTTTCTCTTATAAAACATCGCTCAAGGGATAGACGATGCGTAATCAGCAGGACAAGTCGATGAACGTTGCAATTGCCGGCATGGGTGCCATCGGACGAAAAATCGCCAAGGCGCTCGATGACGGTATCCCAGGCATGGCGCTCGAGGCTGTGGCCGTTGGAAATCCACAAAAGGCAAGTGAATTTTTAACTGGGCTAAAAAGGCCACCGCGGGTGCTCGCGCTCAACGCACTGGCTCAGCATGCCGATATCGTGATCGAATCAGCGCCTGCGGCCTTTTTGCGCGAGCTGGCAGAGCCTGTGCTCCAAGCCGGTAAAGACCTGGTCATCCTAAGCGTTGGCGCCCTCTTGCTCAATGAAGATCTGATCGAGCTCGCAAAGGCCCACGGTGCAAAAATTCATATCCCAACAGGGGCATTGATTGGACTTGATGCCATCATTGCTGCGGCAGAGGGGGAAATTCACTCAGTCACCATGAAGAGCAGCAAACCACCGCTTGGCTTTCACGGCGCACCTTTTCTTGTCCAACGAGGCATCGAGGTGTTGGGTATTAAGGAGCCCATGCAACTTTATGCGGGCTCAGCGCGCGAAGCTGCAACCGGGTTTCCAGCCAACCTTAATGTTGCGATAGCGGCATCGCTTGCCGGCATTGGCGTCGATCGCACCAAACTTGAGATTTGGGCAGACCCGACCATTACGCGCAACACCCATGAGCTTGTCGTCGAATCCGATGCGGCAAGACTCAGCATGAAAATCGAAAATATTCCCTCAGAAAACCCCAAAACCGGCCGAATCACCGCGCAATCAGTGATTGCCCTCTTACGAAAGATGGGTGGGCACTTGGCGATTGGGACCTAGTACCCGGTATAGGCACAACATGAAGCAGGACCATAGCCAAGCCCAAAGTGACGCTCAAGGTGAAGTTCAAAGTGAAGGTCAAAGCCAAGCCCAAAGTGAGCGTCAATGCCATGAAAGCTTGATGGTGCTTGGCAGTGAAACAGACCCGCTTGTTAGCCTTTTCCCTGGCTTTAGTAGTCATCGGTTAAAACATCAGGGGGCCGATCTATTTTGGCTCAGTGCAGGCCGTGGTCCACCCTTGTTGTTACTGCACGGTTACCCGCAAACACTTGCTGCCTGGCATGCCGTGGCTGCTCGGCTTCGAGATCATTTCACGCTTGTTATTCCAGATCTGCGAGGCTATGGGCGAAGTTTGGGACCCTCAGCCAGCGATGATCATCAAGCCTATAGCAAACGTAGCATGGCCGCGGATGCGATTGCCATGATGCAAACGATGGGGTACTCGACCTTTGCAGTATGTGGACACGATCGGGGTGGTCGTGTTGCATATCGCCTGGCCTTGGATCATCCAAAGGCGATTACAAAACTGATTGTGCTTGATATCGTTCCAACACTTGATATGTGGGAGCGCATGGCGATGTCAGGGGCGCTGCGCAGCTACCATTGGCTGTTGTTGGCACAGCCAGCTCCACTGCCTGAACGCCTGATCGGTGCCGATCCGATCTACTATTTACATCACTTGATCGGACGCTGGCAAGGGCGCGGGGCCACGCTTGATCCACGTGCTATGAAAGATTACGAACAGCGCTATGCCCAAGCGCGAATGATTGAAGCTTGTTGTGAAGATTATCGCGCTGGTGCCACCGTCGATCGATTGAATGACCTGGCAGATAGGGAGGCTGCGCGGAAAATCGAATGCGATGTGCTCGTGATTTGGGCCCAGCAATACCTAAATAGCCAGTCACCCTTAGCGACATGGCAGCGCTGGGCAAGGACTGTTCGCGAGCTCAGCCTGGACTGCGGCCACTTTATCGCTGAAGAAAAACCTGAAGCAACGGCCAGGGCAATACGCGACTTTTTGCAGCCTTCGTCATCATCTGGCAATCAATCTGAGTAAATCTTCTACTTGATATTTTGGCGACACCAGAGGATGGCCATGGACGAGAAAACGTTAGATAGTCAGGCGATGGAGAGACTTCGCGAGGAATTGCTTGATACCCTAGACGAAGAACTCGAGCTTGAGCTCGAAGATGAAACCCTTGTGTTTCCGGCTGGTGGCGAGCATCCAAACATCGTTGAATCGGCTAGTGCCTTACCGCGCAGGGTTTACTTCACCGAGTTGATTCGACTGCAGCGTGAACTGGTCAAGTTACAAGACTGGGTTGTCGCGCATAAATTCCGCCTTGTGGTTGTCTTTGAAGGACGCGATGCGGCAGGTAAAGGCGGCGTGATCAAACGTATTGCCCAGCGACTAAATCCGCGTGTCTGTCGGGTCGCAGCCTTGCCTGCACCAAACGATCGCGAGAAAACGCAATGGTATTTCCAACGTTATGTTTCTCATCTTCCCGCTGCTGGCGAGATCGTGCTCTTTGATCGTAGTTGGTATAACAGGGCAGGCGTCGAGAAAGTGATGGGTTTTTGTAACGATAACGATCTCGAAGAATTCTTTCGTTCAACGCCCGAGTTTGAACGCATGCTGGTTAGAAGCGGTATCAAACTCGTGAAGTATTGGTTTTCGATCACCGATGAGGAGCAGCACGCAAGATTCCTTGCGCGTATTCATGATCCCTTAAAGCAGTGGAAACTCAGCCCTATGGATCTCGAAAGCCGCAAGCGTTGGGAAGACTACACACGGGCTAAAGAGAATATGCTGGAGCGGACTCATATCGATGAAGCACCCTGGCATGTTGTGGCGGCCGTCGATAAAAAACGAGCAAGATTGAATTGCATTCATCATTTGCTGCATCAGGTTCCGTATCAGGAAGTGCAGCATGAAGAAGTGGTACTTCCGGAGAGGGTTAGAAATCCAGAGTATTTTCGTACTCCGGTGCCTCTGGAAATGTACATTCCCGAGGTTTATTAAACCCATAAATTCTGTTGCCCTATAAAACCAACAACAATGCGCCTTTAGCTGAGTTTTGCAATGGCCATCAGGCTTTGGAGATTGTGAACCGGTAGGTGCTCGTTGACATGGGGTAATAGCGCGCGCACACCGCTCGCTTTAGGTTCGAAACCGTGATACCGAAGTAAAGGGTTTAGCCAAATCAACCGACGGCAGCGTCTTGCTAATCGCGCCGCTTCCCTGCCAAGCGCAGTTGGATCATCGCGCTCTAAGCCGTCGGTCACAAGTAAAACCATACTTCGTGATCCAGCCATCCGATGACCGATATCTTTATTAAATCGTGCTAGATTTGATGCGATACGAGTCCCGCCATTCCAGTCATGAACAAGACTTACCGCTGCTGCCACCGCCTCATCAGGGTCATGCTCGCGCATCGCAGATGACAAATCGCTCAGTCGAGTACCAAAGACCAGTGTTTGTGTGCGAGGGTCGGCACGCGTGAGCGCATGCAAAAAATATAAGAACATGCGCGAATAACTCGTCATCGAACCTGAGATATCAAGCAAGGCGACGACCCGCATCGCTTGCTTTCGAGGCAAGCGCCGAGGCAGCTGCATGATCTCACCGCCGCTTCGAAGTGCATAGCGTGCGACGCGACGCATATCGATCGGACCTCGGTGCCATGCAGGCTGCTTTCGTCTTGATAGTACAAGCGGCATCTGAGGCAGCATTTGTGAAATCAACCTGCTTACCGCGATCCACTCTGCAGCGCTAAGTGTTTCAAAGTCAGCCTTTTGTAGCAATTCTCGATTTGAAAAACTCATGGTCGCTTCAAGCGTCTGTGGCTCAGCATCGTCTTGATCCGAGGCGCTGCGCGCTCTTGCAGGTGGAGCCAAGGCCTCGGATAGCCTTCGGTTTGCTTCTTGTGGTGATGCCATACCGCCATCGACCTTTGGCAAGAGCATTTGCATGGCCTTACCAAGTAAATCGGGATCGCGCCAAAATGCTGTAAAAGCTTGATCGAAGAGACTTTGCTGATCTGCACTGCTGGTTAACGTGCAACACAAGGTATAGCGCAAATCGTCTAGCGACGCTAGGCCAACTGCGAGGACGGCTTCGGTGGCCATGACTATCCGGTCGCTTGAAATCGCCAATCCCGCGGTCCGTAGTACCCGCGCGAAATGAACAATATTCTCAGCAAGATGCCCTTGGTTTGAATCAGTCATGGGATAGGTCTATCCTTCATGCGCGGGCTAAAGCTTGCTCTTAGCGATAATCCTATACAAACCATAGAGCATAGAGCGCCGACGAAAAAGAGCCCAAAGCCAAGCCATGGAAAGCTCAGGCCAAAAAGCTTGGCTTGGGCTGCCTCGGCACAAGAAGTCGAGGCAGCAAACATCCAGGGCCAAGCTTGCTCAAGGCCGCTTGCCATCAAGAGCCTATCGGCAAGGCCCATAACACACTGGCTATCTTCGCTGGCAACAAGCGCTTGGTATATGGCGGCAGCCATCCCGGCGCATTGCAGCAAGAACTGGGCAAAGGCGGGTGCTAGCATCGCTATCGGAATTCTAACGCTACTGAGCATTAGGAAACTTAAGCCTAGGCATAGCAGCATGAAAAGGCGCTGAATCACACACCAAGGACAAGGCATCATGCCAAGGCCGTGTTGGCTGTAGAGCGCAACGCCAAGCGAAAGCAACAAGAGTGCAATCCAGCCAGCGATCAGGCCGCGAAGCTGTTCTAATCGAATGATAAGGTTAAACATCATAGGTCTTCAAACATCCATCAAGGATTGATCCTGCCATGAATCTAATGCAATTGCGTGTGGTCCGCGAAGTCGTCCGTCAGGACTTCAAGCTCACCGATGCGGCTCAAGTCTTGCATAGTTCGCAGTCTGCGCTGAGCAAGCAAATTCGTGACTTAGAAATCGAGTTGGGTCTTGGCATTTTTGTACGCAAGGGTAAACGCTTTACGGGACTTACCGAGGCTGGTGAGCAGGTCTTGCCCATGCTCGATCGTTTGCTGCTTGAGGCAAGCAACATAAGTCTTGTGGCTGAACAGTTTCGCGAAGGCGATAGCGGTCAGTTGAGCATTGCAACGACGCATACTCAAGCACGCTACGTCTTGCCCGATGTGGTTGTGACATTTCGTCGCGAGTTTCCAAAGGTTCAATTGAGCTTGCAGCAAGGCAGTCCGCAACAAATTGTAGAGTGGTTGTTGAAAGGTCAGGCGCAGATCGGCATTGCGACGGAGTCGCTTTCACAGCACGATGAGCTTGTGAGTTTTCCCTATTATCAATGGGCTCACGCGGTGGTCGTGCCCGCAGACCATCCACTGCTGCGCCATCCGCTCGACATCGAGTCCCTGGCAAAATGGCCGCTGATTACTTATCACAGTGGGTTTACCGGCAGACAGCGCATTGAGCAAGGTTTTATGCGTCACGCAAAAAGGCCAAATATCGTGATGTCGGCGCTTGATGCAGACGTGATTAAGACCTATGTCGCTTGTGGACTTGGCGTTGGGATTATCGCGTCGATGGCCTTTGATCCGATGCGTGATCTGGGCTTAAGAAAGATTGAAGCAGGGCATCTCTTCGGTCCTAACACAACCGTGATGGCTTTTAGAAGAGGTCAAATATTAAAACGTTATGCTTATCGTTTCGCGCAACTTTGTACCCAAACCCTCCAACCCGATGACCTGCGAAGACAGGTCGAGTCCGCACCCACCTCGCAGGGGTAAGCCAAGGACTAACAAGAAAACACGGGTTTGAGGCCTTATCCGCACCCTAGGGATCAGAGCTTTTTAGGGGTGAAGAATTGAGGGTAGAGCGTTGCCACCACTTCGCCATCACTTGCCCAGCTATGGCAGCCATCCAGGAAATGGGGGCGTCCTGCTTGTTGGCCACGCATCGCTTCGCGTTGCGCGCGGCGCTCTTTCTCTTGCTGGCTTTCGGCCTCATCTTCCCAGCCAAAAAGCGTTTGAAATGCAACCGTTGCCATCGGAAAAAGCAGTTCGCGGGCGTGGGTACAGCCCTTTGTCGATCCCACCACCGCCTGAACAGCTTTACGCCAGCCAGCACCGACCTTCGCACCGATCAAAAGCTTGAAATTCGGAATGGCGCCGGCACAACTTGGATAAGGCACGGCCGGCATGAGTACTTCGATATCGTGCACAACGAAGTCATCATCAAGCGTTAGACGAATCGCAATATTGTGTACATCACTTTCTGCTTCGCGATGGCCACGGTAGGGTTCCTCATAGGCAAAAGGCTTGGTGTCGACGATTCTTGCTTCGATATCCCACAAACCGTCTTCGCGTCGAAAACCCTGCGATTCGATGCGACGGGTGTGCATCAGGCGTCTGGGCGAGGCTTCCGAGAAGTGGGCGAGGCTTTGCGATGGGGCAGGTGCATTCATGCCCTAAGCATAGCAAAGCATGGGCTTGTACTGGGCAGTGAAAAGCTTCACCCTGCTCTGAGCAGAGGCCTAATGCTGGGTTGCGGCCTTGCTATGCTCGCTTTGCGCTTGTCCTCTAGCTTCAAGACCGAGAAGCCTTCTGGCTAGCACCAATGCTTGATTTGCATCGCCCTGGCAAAGATGAATATTGCGGTCAGATAGCACCGCAACGGCTTGCATCGGGTGCTCATTGATCACGCGACCGCCAATCATCCAGGGCATCGATCTTAGCGCTGGCTGCTGCCTGGCGAGTTTAAGCAAAAGCTTTACTTGCCCGAGCGATTCAACTTGTGACACGGTTATGGCTATCAAACTCGGATTCGAGGCGATGACCTCGTCGTGAATGGCCTGCAGGCTTTGCGGCTGTAGCAGGGTGACTTCCCAGTGGTCTTTCCTGAAAAAAGTGCTCAGCATTTTCGCACCAAGGCTATGCTGGTCACCAGGCATCATGCTGATAAGTATCGATGCCTTACTCGTGTGCCTACGCTGGCTATTTTCAAAGGCCTGGTGAAAGTGGTGCAGAAGCTGTTCAATCTGCCAGGTCGCAATCGTTACTTCACTGAAATTGAATTCATCGCGAAGCCACTTTTCGCCGAGCCTACGCGCAGCTGGTGTTAAGACCTCACTATAGATCAGTTCAAGCGGGTGACCCGCCTCGCGCATCGTCTCAATCGATGCGATCAGGCTAGGCTGATCGTTTGAAAGCAATAATTCAATAAAGCCATCGAGGTCGCAAATAAGTTTGGGTCTTAGTCCTAGTTCGCGATGGCTTTGAACCATTTTCGGCAGCACAAGTTGTTCCACCATGTCGCCGATGGCATGCTGGGTTGAATCTCTATCATGTGAACGCCTTGATCCCACACTCGTCTCCCCAAGTTGAAATCTTCATGAATCTGAGGAGGCACGGCGCGCCGTGTCGAGGAAAACGAAAGGTCTTTTCCCCCGCATCGAGTATCGATCCAAGTTAGGACAAGTGGCAAGCATTTTCTTGCCATGGACAAAGCTTGGTCGGGCTAATTCCCAGCCCTTCAAGGATCTCAGACCAAGCCGGTTTTCCGACAATCACTGCATCCACGGGCACCCCAATAGATCGTGCTGTGAAAGCTTCGCTGATGAGGGACCCACCGAGCACAAGGCGAAGGTCGGGTCGCTTTCGGCGAATGTGCTTCACGAGTGCTTTGCAGGCCTTGAGTTGATCGCTACAACTAAGGCTGAAGGCAAGCAGCTGCAAACCTGCGTCATCGAGTGCCTGTGCTTTGCTAAGGAATGGGGCTCTCGTTGAAAAGTATCCGCATTCAACCTCAAAGCCTTCACGGCGCAATAGACTCGATGCGACCATGAGGCCAAGCCTGTGGCTGCATTGCTCGGCGCCAAGCATGAGCGCTCTTGGCTTTGAAGCATGCGCCGTGATCGGCTTCTCAAGCGTGGGCGTTAGCTGCTGCAAGACTTTTTGTAACTGCCAACAGGCCTGCGTCACCTCGGCAAAGTGAGCATGATCATCAAGCCATCGCTGTCCAAAGCTTTGTGCGGCCTTTGTGATCGCTGCATCAACAATTGATTCCGCCGAAACGCCGCGCACAAGCCATAAGTCGCAAAGCGCATGAACTGAATCAGCATCTCCCGAAAGACAATACCGACAAAAGCGATCGAATTCCTCGGTACTGATACAAAGCCTAGCTTGTACGCCGGCGCGAAGCCAAGCGCTGCGATGGGCTGCCATGAGCGGGACAACTCGCTTGAGGAAAACAGCTTCGATCGATGCCTGACTTGTATCGATTGCGTGCGTAAAAGATCTATCAAAACCGTCGGTCATTGGACGTGATCGCCGTTAAGTTTCCTTGTCGAACAAAACGAAAAATGCGTTTGTGAAGTTTTCTGGGCAGACTTTAATTGTCCAGAACAATAAAGTCAAAATAGATTGACAATTAAAAACTGTCCAGTTAAATTGACATCACAGCCCGTCCTCCGGGTTGTCTCCCAACCCCTCGACGCGTGGGGTATTCAGCCTGCCATATCGCAGGCTTTTTTTTGCAAGCGATTTAGTGACCCCAAAGGCTTAGCTGAAGCTTGCTAAGGGTCCCAATTGATTTGCCGCTTTCCTCACTGATCTGCAGCATCCAGCGACCCGCGGCAGGCTCGGCCATAAAGCGAACGCTATGAAACTGAAAGCCATCATTTAAATTCATGCAGGCCGTGTGAGCGCAATCACGCGGCGCTGCGAACTGAACACCGTGACCAAGCGGACTAATCAGTGTGATGCGCAAGCCTGTTGCGTCTTGATGCGAGCTAGCAAGCGAAAGCACCACGCTTTCGATGCGATCAATGGAGCACTGAGCCTTTGCCAAATCAAAGGAAAATGAAATTTTTGAGTTTTCTCGGGCTATCGCTACCTGATGCCACGGCATAGCAAATTGCTCACCGGTACTAACTCGCGTAACGATCGGAGCATCTTTTTTTGCATTAAGTGAACAATTCAGTAAGGGCGGTAAACCTTGAAAGCTTTTGGCGGATTGAACCGCTGCGCCAGCATCGACCAGCCCAAACCCGACTTGCTGGTGGTAGCCGTGGCTGCGAAGCAGCGATTGTGCGCTGCTGATACCTGGTTGGTCGTAGCCTGGTACAGGACGCGCGGTAGTCGCAAGAATCCAGCGCAGATCGCGCCAAGTTAAGCCGGGGTTTGCTTCAAGCATTAAAGCGCTTAAGGCACTCACCATAGCAGCGGCGCTTGAGGTTCCCGAGGGCAGCGCTTCCGTACCGGTCGACAGGCTTGGGCTATTTGTCTGAGACGAAAAGGCTGAAACGAGTACCTGGGCACCGGGCTCCGATAAAGCAAGTGGTCTTGCAAAAGCATCCACAGCGCCAACGCCGATGACAGCAGGGTGTTGTGCATAGCCATCATAATTAGCAGAGTCTGCCGAGTCGCTGCGAGGCCGCGACGGACTGAAGGCTGCACCACCATTACCGGCTGCTTTTACGATGATGGCGCCTAAGCCCGAGCGCCCCTTGCTTTGCGCCTCATCAAGGGCGCTGTACCAAGCTTGTGGCGCAGGATAAAAGCTTCGGCTGCCGCCCTCATTGGGATCTGGCGGGGACCAACTGTTGTTGATCACCGATGCACCACTACCCAAAGCAACCTGTAGTGCCTGTACAAGCCGGCTGTCGTCGCCGCTAGCGATCGCATTAAGGCTAACGAGCATTGCTGCTGGCGCAATACCATGGCCTCCGATGCTGTTGTTTTCAGTTGCGGCAATCAGTGCGGCAAGCCCTGTGGCATGACCCGTTTCAGCGACCCTTGAGCGCATAGCGCTATCAGGACTCTCACTGGATGAGTTGCTTTGCCTGGTAAGCGGGACCCAGTCGCAGCAGATCGCCGATGAATCAAGAAGTCGCCCCAAAAGGTCAGGGTGCGTGGCGTCAACCGTTCCATCGATAAGAGCGATCCTAATACCACGACCACGCTCGCTGAGATTGCCTAATGCTAAATCGTATAGCGGACGAATTTCGCTTGAGGATTGTGTTGTGCCCTGTGGGGAGAATTCAGCAAGGCTTAAGTGCCATTGCAATGCGCGCTGTGGATCTGGGCCTTGCGCTGATCCTGCCGCTGAAACTGGGTTTGAGCCTTGGCCGCTTGTGCCCTGGTTCGTGTTACCAGTTGCTTGACTCGGTGCATCGCCCCCTGAAGAGCAAGCACCGAGTAAAAGCAGCAATCCGATAAGTCCGGATAGCTGCGATCTAAAACGCATTACAGACCGATTTTTCCGCCATCAGTGCGGGTAATCATCAGTGTGGCAGAACGAGGGCGCTTACCAGGACCGTACGCACCGGCAGTGATACCGCCGCCGTTTGTCGGCCAGACGCTTTCATAGGCGAAGTCAGCCGCTGTCCCGATCGCTGGCGTGTTCTCGCCCGGATGCTGGATATTGACAAAAAGGGTCTTGCCATCAGTAGTCTCTGTAATACCCGTGACCTCCGAGCCCTTTGGCGCGACAAGAAAGCGTCGCAGTCGGGCTTCGCCAAGCGCCGCACCGATGAGCCTCTGGCGATGGTGGGGATCCTCAAGCCGTCTCTGCACTACTACGCGCGCCAGGTGGCGCTGTTTGAGGGGGTGCAGCCCAACGGCCCGGTGAACCTCAACGACCGGCTCGCCCGCGAGCGCCGCCCCGGACTCCATCCGGGCCCTGCCACCCCCGAGG
>OMIE01000091.1 GCA_900299025.1 Burkholderiaceae bacterium | reverse complement strand
CCCGCGAGTGCAGCAACCCTTGATATAGGAAGCTGACTGTCAACGAGTAACTGCTTTGCCCTGAGTAATCGTTGAGTTTGTCGATACTGCAGCGGAGAAACACCCCAATAGTTTTCAAACACACGACGTAAGTGGCGATCGCTGATGCCAAGTAAGTTGGCGATGTCGGTCATGGACGAAGCGCTTCGTTTAGGGCTGCCATCGTGCTGCTTTGCACCGTCTATGATGGATGCAGCCTTTCGAGCCAAGATGTCGCTTGCGTCCTCACTGCTCCAATATCTGTCGGCGGGTGCAAGTTCTGGTCGACATCGCATGCAGGGACGAAAGCCTGCAGCCTCTGCTTGTGCAGCAATCGAAAAGAAACGGCAATGTTGTTGTTTTGGTGTCTTAACCCGGCAAATGGGGCGACAGTAAATCCCCGTGCTGCTAACGCCTACAAAAAAATAGCCATCAAATGTTGAATCTTTTGTACAAACTGCTTGATAGTACGCATCGGTATCGATTGGTCTCATAGCGCGATGCTTTGTTGCGGCGCATCTGACCGGTTGCTTGCTCTGAGCGCCTCGTGCAGGTTCAGATGTTTGGCTTGCCTTGTGCATGCCATCCATCTTAACGACAAAACAGCAGCCCCACTAGCCAGTTTCGGACATCATCACCTCGACGCCTGGCGCACCAGTTGTTGCGGAGCCAATCTCGCTAGCGTCCAAACCGGTACTTGCAAAGGCTTCGAACACTTCGGCTCGAGCCTGTGGCGTGCAGGCTACCAGTAAGCCACCGCTTGTTTGTGGGTCTGTGAGCAGTGCGCGATCCACGGCGGTCAGCCTTGAGTCTAGGCTGAGCTCGTGGCCGTAGGCAGACCAGTTACGCGCCGAAGCCCCGGTGACATGACCAGCACCGGCATGCTGCTTTGCCATAGGTAAGAGTGGGACTTTTTGCCAATCAAGTTTTAAACACAATTTCGCTGCTCGTGCCATTTCGAGCGCATGGCCTGCAAGACCAAATCCTGTAACGTCAGTCATAGCGTGGACCCCATCAATGGCCCCAAGCTTGGATCCAGCCTTATTCAGCGAAGTTGTCGTCTGAAGCATTTGCGCATAATCGGTATCAGCAAGCTGGCCCTTTTTAAGTGCCGCTGCGTAAATACCTACGCCAAGCGGCTTGCCAAGGATAAGCAGATCGCCAGCCTTTGCATCAGCATTTCTCTTGACCTGCTTTGGGTTAACGAGTCCGAGCACAACAAGCCCATAGATGGCCTCGACTGAGTCGATGCTGTGACCACCCGCAACTGGAATTCCAGCCTCACGACAGATCGACTGTCCACCCTCCAAAATGCTCCCAATGGTTGTCGTGCTAAGTACGTTAATCGGCATGCCTACGAGCGCGAGCGCCATGATGGGCGTTCCACCCATGGCATAGATATCCGAGATTGCGTTGGTGGCGGCGATACGTCCAAACGCATAAGGATCATCAACAATTGGCATAAAGAAGTCTGTGGTAGCAACGATGGCCTGGTGCTCATTAATCTGATAGACAGCAGCATCATCCGAGGTGCCAATGCCTACAAGCAATTCATCGGGTACAGGCATGGCCATCGTCGATTTGAGCATCTCAGAAAGTAAGCCCGGTGCAATCTTGCAACCGCAGCCGCCGCCATGCGAAAGCGAAGTGAGCGGTGGTTCTTGTGATGTTGTTTTCATAGCATGAAGTCCGGGATAAGCCGGCATTGTATGATGCAAGATGTGTGAGCGCATGGGCAGCGATAGGTCACAGGATCGCAAAAGGAACGCTATGGAATCCGCAAGTAGAAAAGGCGAACTTATCGAACTGTATCGCATGATGCTTCGCATTCGCGCATTTGAAGATGCTGCTGAAGCTGCAAGCCAGGGCGGTGTGGCTGCTTGGGGTCAAAAGACCTCGGCTGCCCCTGCTAAAGTTCGCGGCCCGCTTCATCTGTCGACCGGCCAGGAGGCTGTTGCTGCCGGAGTGTGCGCCAATCTTAGGCGTTCAGATCTGATCACCTCAACCCATCGCGGTCACGGCCATACGCTTGCGAAAGGTGCAGATCCTTACCGGATGATGGCTGAGCTCTTTGGGCGCGCTGATGGCTATAACCAAGGCAAGGGTGGGTCGATGCATATTGCGGATTTCTCAGTGGGCATGTTAGGTGCAAACGGCGTCGTTGCGGCGGGCATGCCCATCGCAGTGGGTGCTGCGCATGCGATCAAACTTCAGCACGGCGATGATCGGATCGTTGCCTGTTTTTTTGGTGATGGGGCCATTAATCGAGGGCCATTTTTGGAGACTTTCAATTGGGCTAAGGTTTATCAGCTACCCGTTTTATTTGTTTGTGAAGATAACGCCTACGCCGCTACAACGCGCTCTTCTTCGGTAACGGCAGGAGACGGTGTCTGTGAGCGTGCGCGAGGTATTGGTATTGATGTTGAATCAATTGATGGTAACGATGTTGAGGCTGTTGACGACGCCGCGGCAAGGCTTACTGGGTCAATAAGAAGGGGCGACGGTCCCTCGCTATTACACGCAAGAACATATCGCTTTAAGGGTCATGTTTCTGTGGATCCTGGCACGTATCGTGAGCAAGACGAAGTCGATCAAGCTATGTGCCATGATCCCATTATTTTGGCGATGAGAAAGCTTAGCGCTCAAGCGGTTGAGCAAGCGGTCCTCGACCAGATTAAGCAACAAGCCGATCAAGAGATGGCCGACGCGTTAGCAAGGGCCAATGAGGCAGCATGGCCACTAGCCAGTGATGCCTACTTAGATGTTCAAACATCTGGAGCCGGTCAATGGTTCTAGCTTGTGGAGCTATAAAATGCCTTTAAGCCTTAGCTACGCGCAGGCTGCAGCGCTTGCGCTAAGCGAATCAATGGATCTCGACCCTCGTATTATTGCCCTTGGCGAGGATATCGGTCGCGGCGGCGTCTTTGCCCAGTACGCTGGCTTGCAATCAAAGTTTGGTCCTGCTCGAATCATTGATACGCCGATCTCTGAAGCGACCATGATTGGCGCAGGGGTAGGTATGGCATTGGCCGGTATGCGGCCTGTCGTTGAAATGCGGGTTGTCGATTTTGCGATTTGTGCTATGGACGAGATCGTAAATCAGGCTGCTAAGAATCGTTATATGTTTGGTGGTCAGGGCCGTGTGTCGATGCTGATGCGCTTACCGAATGGGATTTGGCATGGTTCAGCTGCACAGCACGCGCAATCACTCGAGTCCTGGTTTGTTCACATTCCTGGATTAACTGTTCTTACCCCATCAACCGCCTCGGACAATTACCATCTATTCAAGGCAGCGCTCGCATCAGATGATCCTGTGGTCTACATGGAGCATAAGGAGCTTTGGCAGCAATCGGGCTTGGTCGACATCGCTGAGACTTCGTTACAAGTTATTGGTCAGGCTGCAGTTTGCAGAAAGGGTAGCGATCTAACGATTGTTAGCTGGTCTGCCGCGATACCTCGATTAATGAGCCTGGTCGACGAGCTCAGTCAAAGTGGTCTTTCGATTGAACTGATCGATTTGAGGAGTCTTTGGCCGTGGGATCAAACGACCGTCCTTGAATCGGTCGAGAAGACGCGGCGCTGCTTGGTGGTCCATGAAGCCGTGCAAGTGGCAGGATTTGGAGCGGAAGTTGCTGCATTTGTTGCCGAGCATAGTGGCTTGCCCGTCGCACGCTGCGGCGCTCCTCGGATACCGGTCGGCTATGCACCACCGCTCGAAGCTGAGTCAGTACTAAGCCTCGAACGGGTGAAGGCAAAGATCGATCAGTTGCTGGGTTGATTGGCTAGCTTATGCTAACAATAACTTTACCTCGTGGATGGCCTGTCTCTTGGTGTTGATGAGCTTTGGCGATTTCATCGAGAGGCCAACGACTGTCGATCCGATGCCAAAGCTGGCCCGCCGCTAGGCAGCTTTGAACGAACGCAGCCGCTTCTAACTTTCTAGATTCTGGAACTGAAAAAATACCAACGCCGCATAGACGGATGTTTCGATGCATGAATGCGGCCCAGTCGAGCGTGGGTGCAGGATTACTTGCTGTGCCAAAACTTGCAATTGTGCCGTTTACAGCGGTAATGCGTGGGGCGATGTGCAAGTGAGCGCCAAGGTCCACGTCAATGACACAGCGTGCGCCTCGACCATGGGTGAAATCGAGCGCTGCTTTAAGGAAATTATCCTTTTCTGAATTGATAACAAGGTCTGCGCCTGCACGTTGAGCATCTTCTTCTTTCTCGGTCTCTCCTCGTACTACCGCCAAGACGCTCGCGCCCATTATCTTTGCTAATTGGACGGCATAATTACAGACCACCCCAGCCGCTCCTGTCACGATAACTGCTTCGCCCGCTAAAGGACCTGCAAGCATCAGCGAATGACAGGCGGTGAGGGCGGGCACGCCAAGGCATGCACCTACGTCGAAGTCCACCTCATCGGGTAAGGTGACGGCACGTGACTGATCAACGCAGACGAATTCTGCCGCGGTTCCACCTGCCTGTTGATGAAACGCCTCCCAGACCCATACACGTTCGCCCAGACGTGCAGGGTCGACGCCTTGTCCGAGGGCGGCAATAACGCCTGCGCCATCGTATCCAGGGATCATCCTTTGCGTCGGCGCAGGACCTCGCTGTCCGGCTCTGCGTTTCCAGTCGGTCGGGTTGACGCCGTGGGATTTAAGACGTACGAGCACCTGCCCGGGCATTGGATCAGGTCTTGGAACCTCACCAACCTGCAAGACGTCGACCGATCCAGTTTCTAGATACCAAGCGGCTTTCATGGGGAAACACTTAGTTTTTTGATTGGTCCATTAGCATGCCACAAATCAACGCAGTAGGGTAATCCCCATTTCCATACCGATCCAAGAAATATCCATGGAGTTTCACACATCATTAACTTGAGACTGATGATTCCACCATGCGAGGTCAGAATGTGACCGCAGGTCAAGCTCAAAGGTCCAAGCCGAGCGATGCTGATGGGCAAGGTAATAATAGGTATTCGCAATTTCTGAAGGTAGGACAAGGCCGTCGTGCTCCAGACCGCGCGATGCTCGTAAGGCTTGAAAGCGCTCGGGACCGAGCATTTTTCCAAGGGTGTCGGGCGCATCAACGGCACCGTCGATCACGATGTGGGCAATGTGAATACCTTTAGGGGCAAATTGGGCATTGAGTGATTGACACAGCATGCGTCTGCCACCCATAGCAGCGCTATGAGCATGTTGACCCGCGTTGCCACGCATCGCGGCTGTTGCCGAAGTCACTATAAGCGTACCTCGGCCTCGTTGCTCCATGAAAGGGAACAGTATTTTAGCGAGGCGGAAGAGGCCAAAGGTTGCAATACGCCAGCCCAATTCAAACTGCTTGAGCGTAGTATTGGCAAGGCCACGATCGCCAATCTGGGCGCCAAGATTAAAAACTGCGTCAGTTATGGGTCCGATATCGTTCTCAATCGAGCAAACAAGCTGCTCAATACTTCCTTCTTCGGCAGCGTTCAGTATAAAACCTGTCGATGTTCCGCCATCACGTTTAATGTCATCAACTAAGCTATCTAAGCCTGGCCTGTCACTTCGCCTTGCAAGGCATGCATGAAAGCCTTCTTGAGCAAACCGTTTGGCAACATGCCCGCCAATGCCGGCACCAGCCCCAAGGATTAAACACACTGGCTTGGTCATGAAGGTCTCCTTGTTGATTGTTTGATGGGCCTGTCTTGCCGCCAAGATGTAAGGCTACTTGAGAAGGCCGCAAGCTTGCAATTATGGATCAGATGGCGTAGAAAAGTGGCTCGTTACAGGGAGTTCTAATGTTATGAAAACAAAAATCACTGAATTGTTTGAGATTCAGCACCCGATTATTCAAGGCGGTATGCATTATGTCGGCTTTGCTGAGTTGGCTGCTGCGGTCAGCAATGCAGGGGGCTTAGGGATGATTACTGGCCTCACGCAAAAGACGCCTGAACTTCTTGCGCACGAGATTGCAAAGTGTCGAGCGATGACCGATAAGCCCTTCGGTGTCAATCTCACTTTCCTGCCGACTGTAACTAGCCCTGACTATCCGGGTTACATCAAGGCAATCATTGACGGTGGCGTCAGGGTTGTGGAGACAGCAGGCAATAATCCACAAAAGTGGTTGCCGATGATGCAAGAAGCCGGCGTCAAGGTGATTCATAAGTGCACAAGTGTTCGTCACTCACTGAAAGCGCAGGCGATTGGTTGCGATGCTGTTAGCGTGGATGGATTTGAATGTGGCGGTCATCCAGGTGAAGATGATGTTCCGAATTTTATATTGCTGCCTCGTGCGGCCGATGAGCTTAAGATTCCGTTTGTGGCCAGTGGTGGTATGGCTGATGGACGCAGTTTGGTGGCAGCCCTTGCTCTCGGTGCCGACGGTATAAATATGGGTACTCGTTTTATAGCAACACAAGAGGCACCCGTCCATCAACATGTTAAAGAAGCCATTCTTGCCGCGAGTGAGCTTGACACCCGCCTGGTGATGCGCCCATTGCGCAATACCGAGCGTGTATTAAAAAACGCTGCAGTTGAACGATTGCTTGAGAAGGAACGATCGCTTGGGGCGAGGCTCAAGTTTGACGACATCATTGAAGAGGTCGCAGGGGTGTATCCCAAGATCATGCTCGATGGTGCCATGGACGCTGGCGCATGGAGTTGCGGCATGGTTGCCGGCTTGATCCATGATATCCCCACGGTCAAAGTGCTGATCGATCGTATGATGGCTGAGGCTGAGTCGATTATTAGTCGGCGGCTTGCAGGCATCTTAAGGCCCTGAGTGAGTCATTTATGCAGATTAATCATCAACATAAAAGCCATCATGAATACTAGTTTTGAATACATCGTCGAGTCGGCTTGGTTAGCAGAACACCTTGACGACCCGAACGTCGTCGTCCTTGACACCACCACGCATCTCGTACCACGCGAAGATAAGCCCTACGATATTGTTTCTGGAAGGTCTGATTTTGAAGCTGCCCATATTCCTGGAGCACAGTTTGTCGATCTCGATAAAGAGCTCTCGGATCCGAATCAGCCGGCACATCTGCGCTTCATGCTCCCAAGCATGCAGGTGTTTGCTCAAGTCATGGGTCGACTTGGCATCACTAACCAAACGCATGTTGTGTGCTACGCGACGGCAAACCATTGGTGGGCAACAAGGATGTGGTGGATGCTCAGGGTCTTTGGTCACGATAAGGCTTCAGTGCTCAATGGTGGCTTTCAGAAGTGGTCGCGAGAAGGGCGGGCCATCGCTGTTGGGCAAAGCAAGCCTCGGGTAGCGTCGTCCTTTGAACCTGCCTTTAGAGCCGAATTGGTGGCGAATAAAGCAGATGTGTTTGCAGCCATCAATGACCAACGTATCTGCACGATCAATGCTTTGCGTCCCGAGCAGCATCGCGGTGAGCCTGGTGGCTCCAATTATGGCAGGCCAGGCCATATTGCAGGCAGCGTAAATATTGCTGCGATTCATATCGTCGATGAAAACAATGTTTTCAAGCCGCTTCATGAGTTACGCATCATGTTTAGCAAAGCACTTGCAAGCGATCGAGTCATCACTTATTGCGGCGGTGGGATCGCCGCCTCGAGTGATGCGCTGATATTGACTATGCTTGGACACCAGGATGTCAGGATTTACGATGCATCGCTATCAGAGTGGGCTCGCGATGAAAGCTTGCCAATGGAGACGGCGTGACCGTATCATGAAGATCGCTATCGACGACCCAGCAAAGCCCGATGTGTATGCATTGCTTCAAGAGCATTTGAAAAGTATGTTTGCGCTCTCACCCCCAGAGAGCGTACACGCTCTCGATGTTTCCGCATTGAAGCAAGATGGTATTAGCTTTTGGACCATTCGCGATGGTAGCCAGCTCCTAGGCTGTGGTGCATTGAAGACCTTAAGCGCAGAACATGGTGAGATTAAGTCAATGCGAACGGCCACAAACTATCGTCGACGAGGTGCGGGGCGCGCGTTGCTGTTGCACATCATTCACGAGGCAAAGAGCAGTGGGTTCATAAGACTTAGCCTTGAGACTGGAACAGCTCAAAGTTTTATACCAGCGCAAAGGCTTTATGCCTCAGCAGGTTTTCTAGCGTGTGGACCCTTTGGTGACTATAAGGTCGATCCCCATAGTTTATTCATGACGCTCGACTTGTCTTTATATTCATAACGCTGTTTGGCGGTTTTGGCGTCGTCATTTATATAGCCGATCGGCATCAACCGCCCCAAAGTAATTGGCCGAGATATCGTCGCGGTAAAAGCGTAAACAGTCCAGTGACCACACAGGCGAGGCCGTAGGTCCATTGCATCGTCAGTTGATGACCACGGTAGTTACCCTGCGCTAAGAAGCTAAGTCCCCGCCATAGGCTAAAGAAAGTGACTGGAATGAGTATGTGAATGGGTGTGTATCCGCCTACATTGGGCAGCGTATAGTCTCTGATGAAGATTCCGGAGGTAGCGGCCCCAATCATGCAGGTGACCCAAGCATAACCAAATGCGCGGTGCCAACGCGGTCGGACAATGGATCGCAGGCGTGTCCAAAGGGCTAAGGGCCCTAGGACAACCGCAATCGATGCAAACGTTATGTGTATCGCAATGATGGGTGTGAGTTGCATAACATTTGGATCTGTTTGTCTGACGGCCACAAGGCAGGGGCTCTTTGCTTCAAAGCGCACACCGTAAAGCTGGTTGCCGGGTGAGCCCTCCCGCTCACGCCCCGCCTTGATTGACCTGCCGTTGGGCTGTGGAGGAGGTCAAGATTTCAGGGCTTAGTTGAGCAATAGCCTGATAGTGACTGAGATAGATTTTACCGCTAAGGCGTGCGACAAATTCGGTTGCTTGCAATCGGTCCATCACCGGACCCTTAACCTCGCTGAGGTGCAGACGCAGGCCTGCGTCGCGCAGGCGATGGTCGATGGCTTCCAGGCTTTCAAGTGCGCTGGCATCGATGTCGTTGATCGCCGAACATTGCAGCACCACATGTTTGAGCGCCGGTCGCTCGGCTACCAGGTCGTTGATGCGGTCCTCTAGCGCGCGGGCGTTGGCAAAGTAAAGGCTTTCATCGACGCGCAGGCTTACCAGCCGCGGACTCGTGGCCACGTGATGTCGCAGCACATTTCTAAAATGCTCTGTACCAGGTACCTGACCGACCTCAGCAATGTGTGGTCGGCTGGTGCGGTATAGGAACAAAACGAGAGAAACGGCCACCCCGACCACTAGCCCAACCTCAACCCCCTGCACCAGCGTCATGAGTAAAGTGGCCAGAGCGGCCAGGAAGTCGGTGCGCGAATAGGCCCAGGTGCGCTTAAGCATACCCAAGTCCACCAGGGAAAGCACAGCCACGATGATGGTGGCCGATAGCGTTGCTTGCGGCAGAAAATAGAGTGCTGGGGTCAGGAAGAGCGAGGCCAGGGTGATTCCCAAAGCCGTGTACACCCCTGCCGCTGGCGTTTGTGCACCTGCATCGAAGTTCACCACGGAGCGTGCAAAGCCCCCAGTCACCGGAAAACCTCCAGTGAAGGCGGCTGACAGGTTGCTCGCGCCCAGCGCCACCAGTTCCTGATTGGGCTCGATGCGTTGTCGTCGCTTGGCCGCTAGCGTTTGCCCCACAGAGACGGACTCGACGAAGCCCACGACGCTGATGAGCAGTGCGGGCATCGCTAACGACTGCCACAAGGCCAGATCCCAAAGTGGCAACGTCAGTGGGGGCAGGCCCTGAGGCACGCTGCCTACAAGCCTAAGTCCTTGACCTTTCCAGTCAAGGATCCAGGCTAGGAGAGCTGTCACGGCAATGGCAGCAACTGGGCCAGCCTTGGCCAGCACATCAGCAAGTCTTGCGTTTAGCCCTACCCGAATCAGCAGTGGCTTGAGACCCTTGCGTACCCAGAATAGAAAAGCCGTGGCGAGCACGCCCACGACCAGCGTGAGCACGTGGATATTGGGGAGCTGCGAGATCAGCGCTTGCGCAAGATCGATGACGTTGTGACCCTCTGCCTTCACGCCCATGAGGGTCTTGAGTTGACTGGCTGCAATCAGGAGCCCCGACGCAGAGATAAACCCCGAAATCACGGGATGGCTCAGGAAATTCGCGAGGAAACCCAGGCGCAGCACACCCATGATCAGCAGCATCACGCCCGACAGAAAGGCCAGCGTGATGGCCACTGCCCAGTACTGCGGAGAACCCGCCACCGCATGCTCGCCGATGGCCGCAGCCGTCATGAGCGAGACCACCGCCACAGGGCCAACTGCTAATACCCGGCTGGTACCAAACACCGCATACAGAAGCAGCGGTGCCACGCTGGCGTAGAGGCCGATCTCAGGTGGAAGACCCGCCAGCAATGCATAGGCCAGGCTCTGCGGGATCAGCATCATGGTGACGATGATTGCGGCCACCAAGTCACTGACCAATGTGTCCCGGTCATACCTACGCCCCCACTCAAGGATCGGTAGCGAGGGCAGCAGTCGCAACAGGTTGGCGGGGCGAGCAGCACGCGCCATCAACCCACCATCATCAGCCATTTAGGGGCCATGAAAAGTCCTTAAGGTGGTCTTAGCGGATCGCTTCCTGACTAGCACGAGGTTGGTGGATCCAACGATCGGCAGCCTCATAGAGGAGCATGCCGATAACCATCGCCAGGACGAAAACCGCAGCCTTGGGCTGACCGGAGAACATCGACACCAAGCTCGGGCCTGGGCAAAAGCCCGCCAGTCCCCACCCGGCGCCGAACAACAACGCACCGATGACAAGTCGCCGATCGATTTGATTTGCGGTGGGAAGGTGCAGGGCGCCGCCCAGAAAATTCATGGTCCGCTTCTTGGCCACCGTAAAGGCAAGCATACCCACGAGGATGGCGCCAGCCATCACCAGCGCGAGCGAAGGGTCCCAGGTGCCAAGCAGGTCCAGAAAGCCCAAAACTTTGCCGGGGTCAGACATACCAGAGAGCAATAGACCTAAGCCAAACAACAGGCCGGCTACAAATTCAGTGATTCTTTGCATGATCGCTCCTTCGGGTTAAGCTAAATGGCGCACGACAATCAGATGACGCACGACAAACACGGTTGCGAAACCTGCGCCCATGAAGGTCAGCGTTGCCACTAGGGAGCGTGGCGAAAGGCGTGAGAGCCCGCATACGCCATGTCCGCTGGTACAACCTGAGCCGTAGCGCGTCCCCAGCCCGACCAGTAGGCCAGCTACGACGATGAGTCCGTAGCTAGAGTCGATACGTGGAGCCGACAAAAGTCCAGCTGGCGCTAACAAGGCAAACACGGTAGGCGCCGCCGCCATACCCAAAAAGAACGAAACCCGCCAGCCGATATCGCCTGCGCGGGGCGACATCAAGCCTCCCAGAATGCCGCTAATACCCAGAATTCGGCCATTGAACAGAATAAATATGGCTGAAGCCAACCCCAGAACGATGCCCCCAAGGAGCGACGCCCAGGGCGTGAAATGCGCCCAATCAATTGCCATTGCCTAGTCCTTTGGAAGATCCACAAAATTGGTCATACAAGACCTCCATCAACGCAAGCGCCTTAGCGCTCGAAAGCGTGTAATAAATATTCTTGCCATCTCGTCTCGTCGTGACGAGCTCCTCTTCGCGCAAAACGGTGAGCTGTTGTGAGAGCGTTGGCTGGGCGATGCCCAACAACTCCTCAAGCTCACCCACGCGCTTTTCGCCCTGGCTCAGCAGACAGAGAATCATGAGGCGGTCGGCGTTGGCCAGCCCTTTCATGAGCCTGCAAGCCTCTCCAGCCGCCGTCTGCATTTCAGACAGTTGCAACGCTACTGATTTCATTCGCGCCCCCCGCTCAGGTTCAACGTTCGAAGATTAAGCATTCCATACTTATATTATATTGACAAATAAAATGTGTGTCAATAGAATATTGAAAACTTAACTTAAGGAGCGCTGTATGACCACCCCCTCGCTGAAGCCCCAAGTACACGGCATCTTTGACCCTGCGACATGGACGGTGACCTACGTTGTCCACAATGGCACGGGCTCGGCCGCAGCCATCATTGATTCAGTGCTTGACTACGACCCCAAGTCTGGCCGTACCCGCACCACGTCGGCCGACAAGGTCATCGACTACGGGATGGCGCAGTGCCTGAAGGTGCAGTGGATTCTGGAGACTCATGCACATGCCGACCACCTGAGTGCAGCGCCCTACTTGAAGCAAAAGCTGGGTGGCAAGATCGCCATCGGTGATCAGATCACTCGGGTGCAGAGGGTCTTCAAGGGCATCTTCAACCTCGAGCCCGAGTTCCGTATGGACGGCTCGCAGTTCGATGTCTTGCTGAAGGACGGGGAGGCGTTCCGAATCGGTGATCTGACTGCCAGCGTGATCGCTGTACCGGGCCACACGCCAGCTTGCGTGGCGTATCAGGTTGGCGATGCTGTGTTTGTAGGCGACACGATGTTCATGCCCGATGTGGGCACGGCTCGTTGTGATTTTCCTGGCGGCGACGCCAAGACGCTGTACGCATCGGTGCGCAAACTGCTGAGCCTGCCAACCGATACGCGGCTGTTCATGTGCCACGACTACCCGCCCAATAACCGCCCGGTAGCGTTTGAAACAACGGTGGCCGAGCAGCGTGCCAAGAATATCCATGTGCACGACGGTATCAGCGAAGCGCAGTTTGTCGAGATGCGCACCAAGCGCGATGCCACCTTGG
>OMIE01000090.1 GCA_900299025.1 Burkholderiaceae bacterium | reverse complement strand
GTGATCGCTCGATTGATATGACGGTTTCGCGTTTGCGTCCCAAACTTTTAAAACTAGGCATGCAGCTTCAATCGATCCGATGCTTTGGCTATGCACTGTCAATCGAGACTCGTTCATCACAGCGCAGCAACATAGAGTCAAGTTGGGATTTGTTTGGACATAATTACGGGCATGCATCGGTGTGACTGAAGGTTACAGGATTGTGAGCCAATTGTTACAAAACCTGTGCACGATGAAGACATGTAATGATCAAGAGGGAGTCATTCATGTCTTCAATCAACGCACTAAGGTATGAGACCTCATCAGGTAACGGTGCCGTAAAGCAATCTCGGAAGTTGATACGGTCGGCTTTCTCATATGCGCTTTTATTCAGTTCTTTCGCCCTTGATCTTGCCCACGCTCAATCGAGTGCAACGCTAACGGTATCACTGACAGTCGCTGACTCGTGCAACATCAGCGGTGTGAATCACATAAGCTTCGGTAGCCAAACCGCCGGTCAAACACTGACCAGCAGTCAATCGCAAGCCGGCTCTGTGACGATCGTATGCGCTGGTTCTTCAACAGCAGTTTCTGTCAACTTCAGCAACGGTCTAAATAGTGATGGATCTAGCCGGCGACTACAAAATGCGGCCGGCGGAAGCTATTTGAGCTACGGCCTCGAATTTTCGAGTGATGGAACGAACTACGTGCCGGTTGCCTTAAGTCATGCGGGGGTATCGGTAACTCCTGGATCGGGGGGCACGACTTATAACCTGCGCGCGAGTCTGCCGAGCGGTACAAGTTTTGTTCGCTCTGGCGCTTATTCAGATCAGCTAACAGTATCCATAAGCTTTTAGGAGCAAACGATGCTTCGACGTGTATACCAAGTCGCGTTTGCCCTCTTCCCGATCTTTGCGGAGGCAGCGCTTTCGGTGTCTCCTCCCCAATTACATGCCAATCACCAGGGTGTAGCTCAAACCGACGTTCGCTCTGGCGCTTCAGTTACAACGCGTTGGTCCGCAAGACTCGCTCCCTGGCATCCTGACGAAGCTCATGCCGTGATTCGCTCGGATGATGCCCTAAGGAGTCGCGAAGGGCTCGTGAGTCCGCGATTTTTTTCGCTAAGGCCAGGCGATCATCAAACCTTAAGGGTGCGCTTACCGGCTGATGGTTACTGGCGTCTTGTGGTTGAGCAATTGAGTGCCGAGGATAGTCTATTGGATGCAGCAAGTGGTCTGGGGCTGATGTTTCGATTTTCAATGCCGATCTTTCGTAGTCGACTTGAGCCCCGACATCATCAGCTTACGCCGCTACTAAAGCTCGGTTGTGAGTTGATCGAGAATCATAACGATTTGGCTGTGCGATTAGATGCGGTCACAGGTAGTGTTTCAAAGACGACCCTGCTTCCAGGTGATCGGGCGTGGTATTGCAGCGACGATGTCCTGCTTAAGAAGACCCTAGGTACTGGGCAAGCACTCTAGTTGGTTGTGAAGCGCTTGTGTGCCGAAACATCCCGCGATGTCTTGGGTAAAACGCTTAAGCAGCCTTGGTGCGATGTTTTTTAGTTCGACCGTCTATGCGACTAACTTGCTCGACAACAAGCCTGAGGAGTTCGATTTGATGATCGTACGAATCAACAATTACCAGATCCCTGGGGAGCACAAGCTTCGCGTTGATTCGCAGGGAAACTGTTGGCTAGGGTTTGACGTGCTTTCGCACTGGCTCGACAACACAAAGCACACGACGGATACAAGCAAAAGCTGGATACTCGTTGAGGAATCACCAAGTTTACATACCTCATGTCAGCTCGACCGAAGCCGAGGTGAGGTCGATATCAAGTTGCCTGCAGAGCGCCTCGCAAAGCGTATGCTTCCGATTCATAACAATGCTCCGGCAAGCGGTGCGCTAAGCGATCCCGTGGCTATGGTTGATTGGCAGCTTGGTAGTCGGCGACGATCATGGGCGATTCA
Organism: Burkholderiaceae bacterium; assembly: GCA_900299025.1. Classification (GTDB taxonomy): domain Bacteria; phylum Pseudomonadota; class Gammaproteobacteria; order Burkholderiales; family Burkholderiaceae_E; genus UBA3064. The sequence goes on along the minus strand of OMIE01000090.1, from coordinate 8,487 downwards.
GTCGGGTGATCAGGATTATCAGTTTAGGCTTTATCACAGTCTTCAAGGTACTCGCGGTGTGCTTGATGTCGACTTGAAATCCAAGGGCTACTTGCAGTTGGGATGGCTAACCCCACAGTTTCAATTTGGCAGCTTGTATCAGCTAAGCCGCGGGATTCGTTGGTCGAGCCATTTAGATCAGTTAGCGAGCCATCAAGCAAGGGCTAGCGCGCAAATCCCGGTGTTGAGCCCTTCGCGGCTGTTTTTAACCAACCAAAGCGGTCAGGCAATCGCCGCTCAAGGCGTTTTTCTTTCCCCGGGAATTTATAACATTCATTCGATTGATGCTGCCCGCTTTGGCACCTTGCATGCTCATCTTCTCGATCAACAAGGCAATATACAAAGCTACAGCATGCCATGGCATCGCCATCCCCAACTTTTTAGCAGGGGAGAGCTTCGCCAGGCCTTTGAGATCCAGCAGTCATTCAGCGATTCGTGGTCGGAAATCCAAGCTAGGTATCAGGGATGGTATGGCCTTACGAACGATCTTAGTATTGGATCGCGGCAAAGTTTTGGACTACACCGAATCTATAGCGACTATGGATTTTTCTGGCGGCCGATGTCATCGCTGATCATCTCTGGTTGGCAGCTTCAAGGTCAGCAAGCTCAGTGTAGATTGAAGTGTGCAGGGCGTAGCGAGCTTAGCTGGCATCTGCAAGCAAGCTCAGACCTCTTGTGGCAAGGCACACTTGCTCGATCAAGGCTGCAAAGCATAGATGATAAGGTGATTGGCTATGCTTTTGAGCCTTTGAGCCTGGCTTCGACATCTGGGCTGCAACAGAGCTTGCACTGGCAATGGCGAGAGGGCTCCTTTTTTGGCTTGCACCATAGCAAGCAGGGGACTCACAGCCGACTGGGCATGCAACTTACATCGCGTATCGCAACTCACTGGCACCTTAGTCTCTCGGCAACCAGACAGGTCTCGACGCAACAACTTGTCATTGGCTTAGGGTATGGGGAAGCACAGACGCAGTGGCATGCAAGCTGGTCACAAGCGAGCGGCTCAACGGTAAGTTCTTATCATCAATCAAGCAACAACCACGGCAATTTTTATGTTGGGGCGAGTGTCCACCAAGCCAACAAAGGCCTTCAGGCTTGGGGCGGATGGTCATCTTCATGGTTAGATATGAACTGGGGGCGGTGGGGCCTAGGTCGATCTGAATGGCGAGCAAGCGGTCGTTTATGGATCAATCATGGAGGCATTCAACTAGGGCCCCCACAAGGTCGATTATTGATCAAGTTTGTTGGTGGACCGCCTCACGGAAGTCTCCTCCTTGCCGGCGAGCTGCCCGTGCGCCTTGATGCGCGAGGTGAGGCAACCCTCACACCGCGATATTTCAGTCCAACGCTCCATTTTCAATTGGGCGCCGATGATAGCGACTTTGACGTCGTGATTGTGAAAGAGCGAGGTCGACTGGTCGTGTCGCCCGATCGTCGATACACAGTTGATTTAAGCGATCACTGGTCGAAGAGCCTGCAGTGGTACTTGCCTAGATCAACGATCGCAGCACCTGCCACTGCACAGGGCCCAAGTCGATGGCTCGATCGCTTTGGACGCATGGTACGCATTGAGTCCGATGGTGCGGTTGACTTGAATGACTTGAAGCGATTACCTATTCATGGTCCGGATGAAAAGGGATTGCTTTGGCAGTGTGGTGCTCCCCTGCTTCCTACTTCAAAATTAGCGCATGCTGAACTTGAGTGTTCGCTGCTGCCATGATGTTCATTCGACTTATTCAGCTAGTCGTTTTCCTGATCGGCGTCTTCGCTTTCAAGGAAGCTATGAGCCAAACACGTTGGCTTTGTGGCTCGCTCGTTGTCTCTGGGCTGAGCAGTGCCAGCCTTGGCTGCTCGTGCCGTGTTCAAGTGATTCGCGCTCTCGCACACGCTCTGAGCTCACACGAATCAGCAATTGAACGGCTTAGTCTGCCAAATCCTGCGGTGCTTCGTATGAATTGTCATGCCAATACTGCTTCGATTAGAACGGTCCTGCAAGCACTAGGCAGTGTTAATCCAAGCTTACAAATTCAACTTGAGATGAACTATGCACTTCGCCTGAGCTCAGCAAATGCATGGCGGCTAAGAAGTAGTGATGGCAAGTTTATACCTTATAGATTATATAGTGATGAACGCGGTCAGCAAGACTGGGCTATAACGCATCGCTATAAACGACACTCAGCGGTACTTGCCCAATCGAGTCTGCTCAACCTTTCGATCGTACCCTTACATGCTGATCAAAGCGCCGCGCCAGACGATCACTTGGCCTTTGGCTTTGTGCAGTTAAATCAGCGCATGCCGGCACCCGGCGCTTACCGCGATGATGTCTGGGTTGAAGTGACCTATGAGTAATTAAAGGCTTAATCGAAGGTCTGACAAAGGGGAGGAGCTTATGATGTCGTTCGAATTACGGGAAACGCTTGGCCGTTTGAAAGCGACCGATGTGAACATACACTCGCTGAGTGCAGCTGATGAGGCTGAACGCTTGCGGTTGGAGAGCTTAGAACGCTATGAACTATTAAATACTGAAAGCTCAGAGACTTTTGACAGGGTGGTTGAACTTGCTGCGTACTTTCTCGGCGTACCGAGCAGCGCAATTAGCCTTCTCAGTCAAGACAAGCAGTGGTTCCTAGCGAGAAAAGGTATTGAGGCGCAGGAGACGGCTCGTGACATCGCATTTTGCGAGCATACGATAGCGACCCAAGAGGGTAGCCTAGTGGTTCAAGATGCCTTGAAGGATGTTCGCTTTCATAACAATCCACTTGTCACGGGGCCGATGGGATTAAGGTTTTATGCGGGAGCCGCTTTGACAGTTGCCGACGGGCAACGGCTGGGGGCACTGTGTGTGATTGATACAGCGCCAAGAGAATTCACCCAGCGAGAAGAGGCGGTGCTTAAGCATCTCGCTCAAATTGTCGTTGACGAATTTGAATTGAGGCGGCTTTTACGTGAACAGTCGGCGCTGATTGCCCAAAAAGATGTACTTGCAAGGCGACTGAGTGAAGAGACCAGGGCCGCGCAGCGTGAATCCGAGCGGGCAAACCGCTATGCCCGCTCAAGAACCCTCTTTCTTGCCAACATGAGTCACGAGATTCGAACGCCAATGAACGGGCTTATCGGCATGGCGGAGTTATTGATGCAAGAGCCTTTAACATCGACACAAAGCGATTTGGTTAGAACGCTTTTGCAATCGGCCGAATCATTGCTTGGCATTCTCAATGATGTACTTGACTTGTCAAAGCTCGAGGAGGGTTGCGTTCGCTTGGAGGCCCTGCCTTTTAACCCAAGCGATCTCAGTCATGAAGTCATTCGACTACAGCTGGGTCGAGCAAATATTTCGTTCGGCTCCTTGCAAACACGCTTGAAAGATCTAGGCTGCCGATTGGGCGATCCAACGCGCTTTAGACAGATTCTTAACAATCTTTTGAGCAATGCGATTAAGTTTTCCAATGGTGGGCCGATTCATGTCCATGCGCTTAACCTAAGGCTTGATCAACCGCTTGCGATTGACGAGCTCTGGGCTGAGACGATTGATCGCTGCGCCGCAGGCTTAAGCGGTATCCCATGGCCAGCTCCTCGTTGGCTCAGCCTGCCGCAGCTTGCTTTGCAAGGAGATGGCTGGTTTGCGATGGTGATTCGCGATGCCGGTATCGGCATGAGTGAAGATCAATTAGCACGGCTAGGGCAAGCCTACGCGCAGGCAGACGATAGTATGACCCGAAGGTTCGGTGGCACCGGCCTTGGTCTGAGCATTTGTACCAGGCTCGTTCAGTGTATGGGAGGGGGGCTCGCTTTCTCGAGCCATCCAGGGCGCGGGACTTTGGCGATGCTGTTGTTGCAAATGCCACCGCATGGCCAAGTACAGGCTTCGCAGCTTGATACCGCGCTGAGCGCAGAGCCCGTTGATGCTAACCCGGCCACAAGGCGCCGGCTGAAAATTCTACTTGCTGAAGATCAAGAGACGAATCGAAAAGTTGCGACGGCGCATCTCGATTCGCTTGGATGCGAACTTAGTGTTGCAGAGGATGGGTTAAAGGCGCTTGAGCTTTCCAAGCGCAATGCCTTCGACCTCGTCCTCATGGATATTCAAATGCCAATCATGTCAGGCATTGATGCGATCAAGGCGATCCGATCAGGTTCTATCCAGAACAAGTACGTTCCCATCGTGGCACTTACGGCAAGTGTGATGGCGCATGAGCGCGAGCAGGTCCTAGCCGCTGGTGCTGATCAAGTGCTTGGTAAGCCCTACCGCCGATCTGAGCTTTGTGAGGTCATCGAAACTTGGTGCTATGCAGGCACTTCCTTTGATCAGTCATTTTGGGATGAAAACTATAGTGAATTCCCACTTAGTGATCAGCAAGCTTTATTACAGTCTGCTTTTGATAGCGCAAGGGCTTCGCTTGCGCTATCCGATACAAGCAGTTTGCCCATGCTGAGAACCACCCTTCATAGGCTAGCGGGTGCCTTGAGCCTTGTGGGATACCGAGAGGCTGCTAGTCGATTGCATGCGATGGAGAAGCACTGCCTAGATGCCGAACATAGGCACTTAGATGTTGATACGTTGGTCACTGGTCTTAAGCGTTTACTTCATTCACTGCTTGCAGCCGTTGGTGCACAACTTACCCAGCTTGAGACTAGTTCTGACAAGGAGTTACACCATGCTCGTTGATCCCCAAATGCGTCGCGTGCTTGCCATTGATGATGACCTCACCAGCTTAACCATGATTACGCTGGCCTGTCGATCAATTCAATCCAATATTCGCCTTCAATCGGCAAGTACCGTGGAACGTGCAAATTGGCTTTGTCGTCAAGAGCGATTTGATTTGATTATTCTCGATCATCAACTTGGCAATATGTCTGGGCTTGAGTGGCTCGACGGCGTTCGCTCTCATCTTAGGCCAAGCACCGCGGTAGTGGTGTTTAGCGGCGAACTTAAAGCCACTGATCTGCGTGAATACCAGCGTCGCGGTGTACTGCAAGTACTTTGTAAGCGTAGCCTAACCCTTGGTCGTCTGGGTTCTACCTTGAAATCGGCCTTTGAGATGGCTTGCGTCTAGCCACCGGGCAACAACTTGGTTATTTGATCGGGCGGCCGGCTGAAGCTACTGAATAGCAGCAGCTTTCCAATGGCAGAATGGCGACATGATGATCAGACGATTTAAGCCCGGTCTCGTAGCGCTGCTATTGACTGCTTGCACCACGCCGCAAGAGCGCGCAATTAGTGATTTTTGCGAGCGTGAGGCTTTGCGCGAGTTGCCTGTCGACACCATCATCGTTCCGGTCACAAGGCCTATTTATGTCGGTGAACGAGTTGTTGGCGCCCGTCGTGTTTGCAAAACAAGGGAGCGACAAGTCGCCAAAGACGACAAGGGTCGAAGCGAAAAGCTTACTGAGACCGTCTGCACTGATGAGCCCGTGACTAAGCCGATATATAGGGATGTCCTGGTTCAAGAGCCCATGGATCGAAATCAAGGCCCTCGAGCTTCGTATGTCGGTCTTTGTCGACGCCAAGCGATTCAGCAAGGCATGTTTGCTGATGTGAAGGCAAGGTGATTCACGATGCGCGTTTTGTTGGTTGAGGATGATCAATTACTCGCTGATGCCCTGCGATTGGCGCTGTCCCAAGCCGCTCACCAGGTTGATGTGGTCGACGATGGCGAGCTCGCCGATCAGGCATTGCGCGATGCAAGCTATGACTTAGCGGTTCTTGACATTGGATTACCCAACATGAACGGTCGCGATGTATTGCGGCGCTTAAGGCAACGTAACGCTGGAACCCCAGTGCTTGTTCTGAGTGCGCTTGAGCGGCTTGAAGACCGCGTCGAGTTGCTCAACCTAGGAGCGGATGACTTCCTACAAAAACCCTTTCACCTTAGCGAACTCGATGCGCGGGTTAAAGCGCTACTTCGACGCGCGCACAGGCACGCAAAAAATGAGGTAGAACTGGGAAGAATTCGACTCGATATGGATGCTAGACGTTGCTTTGTCGATCAGGTGGCTGTCGATCTGACTGCTCGCGAGTTTGCAGTCCTTGAGCTGTTATTGCTGCGAGCCGGGCGTGTGATCACACGCAGTCAAATTTTGGACTTGCTCTATGGTTGGGAAGACAATCAGGCCACCAATACAGTCGAAGTTCTGGTTTATAGACTTCGTAAAAAGCTAGATTTTTCGGGTTGGGATCTTAAGACGATTCGGGGCATGGGTTATTTACTCGAAGTGCATCGAGGCTCGATTGGCTGAGGCATTCAAGCGAACGACGAATGCATCAGATGCCGATAGCTCGATTCGTTCGAGGCTTTATAGAGCGCTTATTGTTCCTCTCTTGGCCCTCGTCGTTGTCGATGCATTCATCGGCTATGAAATGGCCCATCGATTTGCAGCTCAGGCCTACGACGAGGCCTTGCAGTTGATTGCGGAAGACAGCCTGGAGCAGCTTCAATCCTTAGATCGATCTACCTTGCTCACTGATCAACGAAGCTTGAATTTGTTCACAGTTCAGGGAAGGCAGGGCGTTCTTAGAGCGATTTTTGATGATCATAATCATTTGATCCTCGGGGCGAAGATCCCATCTGCCGAGCACGCAGCGCTAGTGACCATGGTTGTGGATCAGGCGGGTAGACGATGGCGCATTTATAACGTAAGCCTTGAAGGCCAGCCTATCCGTGTTATGCAGATTACGATAGGAACGGCATCGCCCCTTACCCTGCGGGTTGCAGAGGATCGGACCCGAAGTGTAGAACTCGAGCACTTGATTCATTCACTCGTCCTCACTCCCCAGCTTATTCTGATTGCTGCCCTATTGTGGATTATTCAGCAAGCGGTCAATCATGGGCTATCCCCGATGCGCCGCTTGGGGGCGCTGATCGTGTCGCTAAAGGGGGAGGCAAGACTACATAATTTATCGCGTCAGATTCCAGCTGAGGCCAAGCCTTTGGTCGAAGCGATTGATCAGCTGCTAGATCGACTTAGTGCCGCGAAGGACCTTCAGGATCGATTTATTGCCGACGCAGCACACCAACTCAAAACACCACTTGCTGCGATTATTACTTATAGCGAACTGCTTGAACGCAGCCAGCTCAATCAAGAGCAGCGCGCAAGTCTAGCGAATCTACAGGCGGGATCCGAACGATTATCGCGCATGCTCAAGCAATTGTTGGCCTACCTGCGCAATGCTCCGGAGTCGCCGCGACTGCTTGCCATGCAAGAGATCAACCTATCCGAGCTCGTTCAGGACGCAGCGCTCGAGTGGGCACCACAGGCGATTACCAAAGGCCAGGATTTTGGTTTGGGTGTAATCGCTGCCGATCAGCGAGTGTTGGCAGACGCTACACGGCTGCGCGAAATGCTCGATAACCTGATTGATAACGCTATACGTTATAGCCCTCAAGGCAGTCAGATTAGTCTTTCGCTTCTGGCCGCGCCCGAGTGCTGCATTCAGGTCGAAGACAGTGCGCCGGAGATTCAAGCTTCAGAACGCATGCGGATTTTTGAACGTTTTTATCGCATACCAGGTACCCGTCAGCAAGGTAGCGGCTTAGGGCTCGCAATCGTGCGCGATATTGCAGCTCTGCATGGTGCCAAGGTTTTTGTAAAGCCTAGAGCCCATGCACTAGGCAATTGCTTTGAAGTTGTTTTTCCAGCTCAGCGTAAGCAAAAGGATGCTTCTCTGTTCTAGCGACGTTTTGTGTTCATTTATTGTTCATGTTCGGATTATGTTGATGCCATTCATTAGTTAGCTTCGGTGCATGTGATGACGCTAGCCTGCAGGGATTACTTGTAGGAGAACTGTCGCATGGACATGCTTTCAACATCGGCCTTCTGGGTTGCGCTTGCGCAGATCATGGTCGTGAATATTATGCTCAGCGGGGATAACGCTGTCGTGATCGCGCTTGCTAGTCGATCACTGCCGCCAAAACAACAAAAAATGGCCATTCTTTTTGGTAGCGGCGCAGCTATTGTACTAAGAATTATACTTACATTCTTCGCTGTCATGCTGATGGAATTACCTTACTTGAAGCTGGTGGGTGGTTTGGCCCTGCTTTGGATTGCAACAAGTATGCTTAATTCCAATAACGGCGAGGGCGAGCTTGAGTCGCATTCAAACTTATGGGCAGCGGTTCGAACAATTCTTGTTGCAGACTTCATCATGAGCTTAGACAACGTTATCGGCGTTGCTGCGGCTGCCAAGGGTAATTATGTCTTGCTGGTCATCGGTCTGGCCTTGAGCATTCCTCTGATTATTTATGGAAGTCAGATCATTCTGAAACTCATGGAGCGCTTTCCACTCATTATCTTAGGTGGTGCAGCGCTTCTCGGATGGGTTGCTGGTGACATGATGATTGCTGATCATGTGCTTGAGCCCTATCTTGCATCGCACAGTGCGCTTGCTCATTGGTTTGCGCCCGCACTGTGTGCCGTTGCTGTGGTGGTGGTGGGTAAGTGGCTCGACAG
>OMIE01000089.1 GCA_900299025.1 Burkholderiaceae bacterium | reverse complement strand
TGAACGGTCTGCATTTAAGAACTTCGTTGCAGCGGTCATCACTTTACTTAGCAGCGAGCTTAGCTTTATATCGCCCGTTACCTCGGCAACCACATCGATAAACTCAAGCTCTTGTGCTTGCAAGGCTTTCATACGCTCTATATGTTGGGCACTTTGCAAGGCCAAGGCACCTTGACGGATCACCGCTTCAAAACGCTCTAAATCCTTTTTTGTGAATCGCCCCTTATGCTTATTGAGCGTTTGCGCTACACCAATAACTTCTCCACGCACTGTTCGAATAGGTACGCATAAAATGTTCCGTGTCACAAAGCCTGTTTGCTCATCGACGGTCCGATTAAATCTTGGGTCCTTATAAGGCTCTTCAATCAGCAGTGCTTCGCCCGTCGTAAAAACTGCGCCCGCTATACCGCTATGATTTAAAATACGAATCTCTCGCTTGATATTGCCCTGGGCAAAGCGGGAATACAGCTCACCGGTTACAACATCATTCATAAACAAGGTACCTCGCTCTGTACCTATGGCCTCGGTGCTCATCTCAACTAAAACGCGCAACACGTCATCGAGTTCATCATAGCCCGCCATCCGCCTTGATACGTCGAGCAAGAGTTCGGCTTCTTCTAGCTGCTGCTCAAGCAAGGCCAGCCTCGAATCCGATCTAGTCTTCACGGTGCTTGCGGCTTTGCTTGGCTTTCCTATCTGCGTCCCCTTACCTACCGCCGCCCTAATATTCTGGTTACCCTTCATGCCTGCTCTCCGAGGCTTACCTTCGAGCGCAGGCGCTGATCCAAGGCTTCGAGTTGTTCGCGCATGACTTGGACCGCTTCGCGAAGCTGCCGATTTTCACTGGCAAGCTCCTGAGTGGCGCGATCAACCGCGGCATCCTTCCGAGCCACCTGCTCTTCCATGTGTTGACGAAGGGTTTGAATCGTTCGTTGCAAATCGGCGATCTGCGCTCCGAAGGCGTTCGTTGTCTGGGAAACCGCGCGCTCTTTATCAACAGCTGCCTTTTCCAATTGCGCCCTCATCTCCGCAATCGTTAAGCCCATTTGCCTGATTTCTTGCGTGTATTCGGCACGCATGCGATCGCTCGCTTGTTGAGCAAGTATTCGGTCCGCCTCTAGTCGCTCGCGCATATGAATGACGGTTTGCTGCAGATGGCGGGCTTCGGCCTGCGCACGCTCAAGATCAGGATTTATAACTTGCATTGCTGATTGCTATCGTGGTGCCATGGTTAATCGATCTTAAACCTGCCCCCGAGCGCAGGTTAGCATGGCGGGCTAAAGCGCCGCGAACACAATCCGCAGCTATCGCCTCAGGGTGACTAATACTCGCTTAAAGCCCAACAGTCTTGGCCTTAGGCCGCAAAGTCTTCGCCTCAGCGTGCAAAGCGGTCAACGAACAATGCGAAGCACCAAAGGACCAAGCAAAATTGAAAACGCCAGTAAGAAGAACGCTGCCTGCCAGGCTTGAGCTTGCGATGCACCACCAAATCCATCTAAGCAAAAACCGAGCATCCATCCCGCAAGCGCCGATAAGCCGAAACCAACGGTGGAGTGCATGGCGAGTGTTGCACCTCGAAAGCGTGGATCCGCACTAGCACTCATGCCTGCCGTTAGTGAACCCGAGTCTGCTGGTACCGTCAACGCATAGATCAAGATCAACGGAAGCAGCAACAAAATGGAACCATCGGCGTTTAATCCAATCAGCAAAGCGATCGCTGCCGATGCAAACTGAATGCCTCGAATGGCTCGATGTCTGCCGAGGCGAATCGATAACTCATTGCCCGCAATACTCGCCGGCATCGCCAACACTGTAAAAATCACGCTGATCATCATGGGTGTTGCCCACGATGTCATCAGGGCTTCAAAGCCATCGCCTCTTGCGTGCCGTTCGATCACAAAAGTCCAGAATGCAACAATCCAGGTACGAATTCCGTAAAGCTCAAAACAGTGAGCACCATAGGCAAGAATGAAGCCCATGGCTGGGCGGTTACGGATCACGGGCCGAAAATCAAGTAAGGCACCACTGGGCGGCGGCGGTGGCTTTGGCTGCATACGCCAGGCGCAAAACAACATCAGCAAAGGCCCTAAGCCAGTGAGCAAAAATGCCCATCGCCAACCAAGGGAATCCGCAATCCATTGCGAAAAAAGAAACGAGAGTCCGACGCCAAACGAAAAGCTCGAGGTGTAGTAAGTCACGCTTCGCGAGGCGTCGCCCGGGTTGAGCCGATCGGTTAAAGCCCTCAAACCTGGCATATAGGCGCCAGCAAAGCCCACACCGGCAAGACCCCAACAGATTAGCGCGGCTTGAAAGCTATAGGCCCATAAGCCAAAGGCAACCGTCGCTGAGGCACTCGCCAGAGAGCCCCAAAACAAAATCCGTTTTGCGTCAAATCGATCGGTAAGCGCGCTAAGAACCGGTACCGCAAGCATGTAGCCTGCCGCATAGGCTGCAGCGAGGATGCCTGCTTCAGTATTACTAAGTCCCCATTGCGGAATCAAATGAGCGGTCATCACCGCCGGCACGACCACATGAGGCAATAAATTGCCAATTTGGCCCAGACACATCCATAGGACGAAGGATTTTTGCGGCATCCCCCATTTATACCGCTTTACATGCCTTTAAAGCGATGCGCATGACTTCGACTCACGTCTAGCCACTGTGATGATCCACGAATCTTGACACGTATGCGCCCAAAAGCGTCTCGTTCTGATCGCTCGATCGCAGAGACCGCAACCAAACAATTTCGGTGAATCATCCAAAAGGCATCAGGATCAAGTTGCTGCTCAAGGTCTTTGAGGCTGCTTCGAATAACAGCTTGCATACTTGGGGTCTGCACCAAGGTGTACTTCTCATCGCTGCGAAACCACAAGACCTCGTCGACTGGAATAAAGTGGGTGGTTGATGCAACGCTTGCCTGAATCCAACGCAAGCGCTTCGTTAAAGGCCCCGAGCCACGCTTGCTGAGATCCATCGCATCGAGTTTTGCCTGGAATCCGTCTTCTTT
>OMIE01000088.1 GCA_900299025.1 Burkholderiaceae bacterium | reverse complement strand
GTAAATCTCTTCGATATCGCTTTCTTTGACCCCTTTGCTCTTCAAAAAGGCGCGTAGAATTTTGTTTGTTGTTCTTGGATAAACATAGTCGGTGCCCAGCAGGAAAAATCGCTTGGCGGCTCCGCCTTCCTTGCTCATTAAGTATTCGGTGGCAGGAATGGCTTGTTGATTAGGTGCTGCACCGGTATAGAAAACATTCTTTTCGAGTTCCTCACCTTCATATTGCACCGGATAAAAAAGCAGACTATTTAATTCCTTAAACACTGGAAGCACTGACTTGCGCGACACCGACGTCCAGCAGCCAAAGACCGCTGCAACCTTGTCTTGCGAAATGAGCTGTCTTGCTCGCTCAGCGAATAAGGGCCAGTTCGATGCGGGATCGACCACGACTGCTTGAAGCGGCCGACCCGTTACACCTCCCTTTGCATTGATCTGATCGATCGTCATCAGGGCAGTCTCTTTGAGCGCCGTCTCCGAAATCGCCATCGTGCCGGATAGGGAATGCAAGATGCCTACTTTGATGGGCTCTTTACTTTGACTGAAAGCGGTCGAAATCGAGCTGCAGCTAAGCGCGACAGCACCGCTGCCCTGCAGGAAATGTCTACGATCCATAGTTCACTCCAAGGAGGTTGATTTGTTGATGACGCAAAAGGCTTACTTGCCTCAATGCGTCTATGCAACCCTCATGCCAATATGGAGATGAATACGAAGTTCATCAGTTTTTCAGAAGAAAGGGCGATTTGTGCCAGCTTGGCCAGGCGAGCACCGCCATCCACTGGCTTCACGCACCAAGATGATGATTGATAGGATCACCAAACCGGCGTGCATGCACCAAGATGGCTATAGACTTTGATCGCGTAATTGACGTTTTAGAATTTTCCCACTTGGGTTTTTCGGGAGGCTTTCAACAAAGACCACACGCTTTGGACATTTAAAGCCCGCCAAATGACGATGGCAGTGCTCGATGATCGCCTGTTCCACAAGCTGATGGCCCGTCTTGATCACCACAAAGGCCGTCACCGCCTCCACCCATTTGGGATCGGGCAAACCGACGACAGCGACCTCGCTGACCTCACCGAGCCGATAAATCATTTCCTCGACTTCACGACTCGCCACATTCTCACCACCGGTCTTGATCATGTCCTTTTTGCGATCGACCACGGTCATGTAGCCCTCTTCATCGATGATGGCTAAGTCCCCGCTGTGAAACCAGCCCCCTCTAAAAGCCATCGCGGTCTTTTCTGGGTCATCTAAATAGCCCTGCATTAAATGCGGCGAACGGTGCACGATTTCACCCACCTCACCTGGCACAACATCCCGCATATCGTCATCGACAACTCGGGTCTCAACGTGAAGCACAGGCTTGCCGCATGAACCTGCTTTGCGCCACTGATCTTCCGGCTGCAACATCGTTGCAAGCGGCGCAATTTCAGTTTGCCCATAGAGATTCCAAAAGCGCACCTGCGGAAGCCGGGAAGTGAGTTCCTTGAGCACTTCGACCGGCATGATCGAGGCCCCATAATAGGCTTTACGAAGGCTTCCAAGACGTTGTGGCGAAAAGCCAGGATCGCGCAACATGCCGATCCATACGGTAGGCGGTGCAAAAAAACTGTTGATTTGGTGCTGCTCGATGAGCGCAATAAGCTGCGACGGCACGGGTCTTGCTGAGATAATATTTTGTGCAGCCACATAAATCGACGGACCAAAGAACACGTCGAGTTGCGCGCAATGGTATAGCGGCAAGGCATGCAAGAGCTTGTCCTCAGCGCGCACCTCGGCATCAATCACGCAACTTACATACTGAGAAAGAATGGCGCCGTGGCTGAGCATCGCGCCCTTGGGTAGGGACTCGGTGCCACTGGTATATACAATTTGCGCCAAAGTCTGTGGTTGATCAACATCGATGCCGTTTTTAGCGTCGATCTCCCTCTCAACTGGATCATAACCACTGCCAACCTGGCCGAGTAATTGTTCTAGAGACTTCATGCCCTTCGGGGTTTGTTGACTATCCTCAGAGGGAAGGCCAAAGACGTGCTTAAGCACTGGCGCCTGCACCTGAGCGGCTAGTGCCAACTCAGCATGCTCAAGATCACAAGCTAAAGCGAGCACCTTGGCATGCGAAAGAATATAGGCCACTTCATCAGCCTTGAGCATAAAATTGATCGGTACAAAAACTGCATTTATCCTCGCGACTGCGAATCGCCAAAGCGCGAAGGCATGCGAATTTCGCGCAAGGATACCGACCCGATCCCCTGCACCGAGACCTTCTTGTCGCAGGGCCGCAGCGAGTCGGCTTACCAATCGATCGAATTCGGAATAACTCCAGCGCGTCTCCCCGCAACAAATGGCCATACGATCCGGAAAACGCAAGGCCGAGCGACGCACAATATCGGAAAGTTGATGGCGTCGGACCGAGGAAAAAGTATCGGCACCGGTTTCCAGCTTAGGCCGTGCGGCGGACATCAAGCTTGAGTTCATGGCAAGCTCCCATGTTTATCAATGTAGCGAAACTTAGCATCTACACAAAACATAACAAGGTGATAGGCATGAAGCAAAAGCAGGTCGTCCGTTTTGACGTATGGTATGACTCGATTCTGGAACAACGTTTCGCACAAGAAGCCGACATCCGTCTTGTCACCGTGAAACGACAGGGTGAGGACAGGGCTGCGCTTGAAGCGCTTGCGAGCGCTCATGTTTACCTCATCACAGCCGCTAAGGACGAGCTACCAAAAGCCTGGTGGGCCCATGAAAAACTCATCGATCAATGCCCCCAATTGCTTTGTGTTTCAAGTAGCGGCGCAGGATTCGATACTGTTGATGTCGAGGCGTGTACCAAGGCAGGTATTGCTGTGCTTAATCAAAGCGGCTGTAATGCGAGGTCTGTGGCAGAACATGCGATTGGGCTTATGCTTGGGCTTAGCCACCGGCTTGGCGAAGGCGATCGGATGCTACGCAGCGCTGATCGCTCTTTTTCAAGAGAAGACCTGATGGGGTCCGAGTTAGGCGGTAAAACCCTTGGTATCGTCGGCATCGGCATGGTTGGGCGTGAACTGGCAAAACTTGCTCATGCCTTCGACATGCATGTCATTGCCTACGATCCATTGCTGAATCCATTGACGATTCGCGAGCGGGGCGCAGAAGCCGTTTCACTTGAAGCATTGCTCGCCACCTCCGATATTGTCAGTCTTCATTGCCCACGCGATGCAAGCAGCATCGGCATGTTCAACGAGCAGCGCTTCGCAGCGATGAAGCCAGGCGCGTGGTTTATCAGCACTGCCCGCGGTGGCATCCATGATGAAGCTGCCCTACACCAAGCGCTTGTACAAGGTAAGCTTGCCGGGGCCGGGCTTGATGTCTGGGATCACGAGCCTCCGCCCTTTGATCACCCCTTAGTCCAACACCCCAGGGTCATTTCAAGCTTTCATACCGCGGGTGTCACAAAGCAAGCCCGATACAGAGCGGCGCTTTGGGGCGCTGAGCAAGTCATTGACTTTTTATGTGGCGTAAGGCCGCCGCGGCTTGTTAATCCCGAAGTCTGGCCCAAGCTTGAGGGCCGACTTGCAAAGGCCATGAATGCCTACGGATGGGCACGCAAATCGATTTGAAGCAAGCTGCTGAGTTGATCAATGCTTGCGCTCGGATCGGAGACTTTGATCGTTTGCATACCCATCGCTCTTGCAGGCTTCAAATTAATACCTAGATCGTCTAAATAAATACATCGTTCTGGATCTACATCGAGTGCTTCGATCATCATCTTGTAGATCGCAGGATCAGGCTTTCTGATGCCAACAAGTGCGCTTTCGATGACATGATCAAATAAGTTCATGATGTCGCGCTTATATAAACTCGCAAACGAAAGCTTTGAATCTTGGGTTTGCAGGGTGGAGATCGCTTTGAAATTGTTGGTTATGCACCCTGTTTTCAGGGTCTCGCTGATGATTCTCAAGGCTTCCACCATCGCGGGTCTAATCGTGCCTGCGATTAAGGGCAGGATGTCGGCGCCCGCAATGCGATGCCCTAAGGCCTCACTCTCAAGCGCAAAAGCGAGATCAAAACCCTCGGCGCTCAACTCGTCCCTCTCGAGCCTTGCCCAAGCGTTGTGGTCCGGATTGTGACTGTTTACGCGACGGATGAATCCAGGTTCAATACCCTGCCTCATTTCAAAATCTGCGAAAGCCTCAAATGGGCTTGAGGTGAGCACGCCTCCAAAATCCCAAATCACCGCATCAAATTGACTTGCCACCGCCACACCTCCATTAAAGTTCGGATCACCATGCTCACGCCGAGGAATCAATGACTACGCACACACCACTCACACGTGACCGCCTTGCCTACAGGCCCTATGACACCTTACCTGAAGATGCCAAGCCGCTTGCTGACTATATTCTTAAGATTTCTTCTGCCGGACTTGCCGGCCCCTACAACGCGCTGCTTCGCAGCCCAAAGATGGCTAAGCCCTGCCTTGAGTTACTTGATTACTTGCGTTTTCACTCCAGCATCTCCAAACGCATGACCGAGTTTGCCATCCTGATCCAGGCACGCGTAGGCAATGCGCCCTTCGAATGGTGGGCACATGAACGTATCGGCCGCCGCGAAGGGCTTGACGATCGCATCATCAAGCCGCTTTGGGAAGCCTACCGCCCTCGCGAGATGGATCTTGAAGAACGACTTGTCTTTGAAGTCTGCTCGCGCCTCAGTATTGAACAACGCATTCCCAATGCGCTATGGGCTGAGGCGCTTGGACACTTCGGTGAGGCCGCACTGATCGATCTTGTTTCTGTAAGTGGTGTCTACAGTATGGTGTCGATGTTATTAAATGCCGTCGAAGTCAGCGTGCCAGAAGGTGCAGTAGCACTCCCCAAACTCAGCGCAGAGCTCATCAGGGAGCGTATGCTTGGCGAGATCAGCCATGATCATTGATATTCACGGGCACTTCACAACCACACCGCCCCAAGTTTGGGCCTTTCGAGAGGCTCAAGTCGCAGCACTTCGCGAAGGCCGTAAGCCCCCCGATCCACCAGCTGTCAGCGACGACGAAATTCGTGTTGGTATTGAGAACAATCAATTACGTATCATGCGTGAGCGTGGTATCGATATGACAATTTTCTCGCCCAAAGCCCTTGGCATGGACCATCATCGTGGCGACGAAGCGACCAACAAAGTCTGGGCGGACTACGCTAACGACTTAGTTCACCGTGTCTGCCAACGCTACCCAAAGGACTTCGTGGGCGCCTGCCAACTACCCCAGGCTCCAGGGGTTAGGCCAGGGCATGTCGTTTTCGATACCTTAGAACGTTGTATTGGCGATTACGGTTTTATTGCTGCTAATCTCAATCCTGACCCAACGGGTGGCCATTGGGCAGACCCGCCACTTTGGGATAAAGATTGGTGGTACCCGCTATACGAACAACTCTTGCGCTGGGATGTTCCAGCGATGATTCATGTGAGTGGCTCTTGCAATCCGCACTTTCACGCTGTTGCGAGCCACTACATCAACGGTGACACCACCGCCTTCGTACAGTTTATGACCTCGTCTATCTTTGAGGACTTTCCCGAACTCAAGTTCATCATTCCGCATGGGGGCGGTGCAGTGCCTTTCCACTGGGGGCGCTATCGCGGCATTGCGCAAGACATGGGACTGGCCGACCTCGACGAAAAAGTTCTTAATAATGTGTATTTTGATACCTGCGTGTATCACCAGGCGGGCATCGATTTGATGCTAAAGGTACTTCCCACGAAGAATGTTCTTTTTGCTTCAGAAACCGTCGGTGCCGTACGCGGTATCGATCAGCGAACGGGGCATTTTTACGATGATACAAAACGTTACATCGAGGCCTCGTCAGAAGTCGATGAAATCGGCAGGCAGGCTATTTACTCGGATAATGCCTTTGGAGTTTATAAGCGATTAGGCCCCAAACTCAAAGCAATGCGTTCTAATAAAACAATCATTTAAGCGTCAAAGGTAAGTCATGGACTATGTCATCGAAGTTCCAAAACAAGTATCGCTTCCGGTGCAGGGCAGCGCGCAGCATTTCCCGGTCGCTCGTATTTTCTGTGTTGGTCGCAATTACGCAGAACACGCCCGTGAGATGGGCCACGATCCGAATCGCGAACCGCCGTTCTTTTTTATGAAACCTGCAACCGCCATCGTTGCTGGCGACGGCGAGTTTCCTTATCCAAGTTTGAGCCAGGATGTTCATCATGAGCTTGAGTTGGTGGTTGCCCTTGGCAAGGGGGGCCGTCAAATCGCTGAGGCCGATGCACTTAGCCATGTCTATGGCTACGCAGTAGGACTCGATATGACAAGGCGCGACCTGCAAGGCGAAGCAAAAAAAATGGGGCGCCCCTGGGATACAGGCAAAGCATTTGATTTTTCCGCACCCTGTTCGGCAATCGTACCTGCATCAAGCATTGGTCATCCAAGCAAGGGCGCAGTGGTGCTTGAAGTTAATGGCGAGATCAGGCAGCGGGGCGACCTACAAGACTTGATTTGGAACATTCCAGAAACAATTGCTTATTTATCAACTCTGTTTTGTCTTATGCCAGGGGATCTGATTTATAGCGGAACCCCAGCAGGCGTTGGCCCTGTGAAGCCTGGCGATGTGATGAAAGGTAGCGTTGAAGGCGTTGGCCATTTATTGACCAAGGTGGTCTGACCTTAGTGAGCAAGGTTGGTTGAACTAGGCGGCTGCGCTCACAAGCCTCGGTGGGGCCTCCCGCACGGGGAGACTCACCGCGGCGGCAATCAATGCAAGCGCCATATCGGCATACCACATCCACTGATAGCTGCCGGTTGACTCCATCGCAATCCCGCCGAGCCAGGCACCCAAAAAGCCACCGATTTGGTGCGATAAGAGCGTGAGTCCGAATAGTGTCGCAAGGTGCTTAACACCAAAGAGCTTAGCGACAAGACCAGCAGTGGGCGGGACGGTTGCCAGCCAGGTAAGGCCGATGACCGCAGCAAAAAGATAAAGCGTTTCGGGTGTTTTTGGTGCCAGAAGATAAAGTCCGATGGCGATCGCCCTGCTTGCGTAAAGCCCCGCCAACAACACCCGCATCCGCCAACGCGTGGCCATCCACCCAATCAACAGGCTTCCCGCTATATTAAATAAACCGATAATAGCCAGCGCATTGCCCGATACGCTTGGTGACAGATCACAAAGCTGAACTTCGGTCGGCAGATGGGTTACGAGAAAGGCGATGTGAAAGCCACAAGTAAAAAAGCCAGCGTGCAATAGCCAGTAACTTTTATCACGCACTGCGATCCTCAACTGCTCTTTGAGG
Source organism: Burkholderiaceae bacterium (assembly GCA_900299025.1). Classification (GTDB taxonomy): domain Bacteria; phylum Pseudomonadota; class Gammaproteobacteria; order Burkholderiales; family Burkholderiaceae_E; genus UBA3064. Next base: position 24,792 of record OMIE01000088.1, on the reverse strand, counting down.
CTTGGGCCCTCAAGCACCGTCGTCGACCCTGCTTGGGTTGGTGCCCGCAAGATCCACACCAAGGGCAAGGCAATCAAAGCAATCGCGGCAACCGTCCAAAGACTCTTTACCCAACCGACCCAAGCAATCAAACCTGCTGTAATCGGCGCAAAAATAAACTGCCCAAGCGATGAACCGGCGTTGATCACGCCCGATGCAAAAGGCCGCTTTTCAGCAGGAATGCGATTCGCCACCGCCCCCATCAGCAATGAAAAACTACCGATACCAGCGCCTGCGGCTTGAATCACCCCAAGCGCAATGACGAGGCCAAGTGTGGTCGTCATGAAGGGTGTGATCACCGAACCAAGAATCATTAAAAACACGCCAATAGCAAGCATCGGTGCATAACCGACACGCCCAGCAAGCGCGCCCGATAAGGGTTGAACAGCACCCCATACGAACTGCCCAACGGCCATCGCAAAAGCGATATTCGCAATGCCCAAACCGGTATCGGTGTTGATCGGCGACACATACATCCCGGTGGTTTGTCTTGCCCCCTGGGTAATCGCCAAAATGATGGCTGCGCTTAAGGTGATGAGCCACACCGAGGCATAAGTAGATGGACGCACGTTGTTTAAAGAATTCCTGAAACGGGGATACAGCATAAACCAAACAAAGTACTTGCCCGTTTCAGACAAGTCGACTTATCGTCGATCTCAACCCGAATCTTCAGCATGTTTTGCTTACTCACGAGCGAAGCGCTGAGGTTCCCACGCATCGGAGCAAACCCCTATGTTCTTAGATTTAAAACCTCGAAGAAAGCTACTCACTTCGGCGCTCTTTACCGCAATAGCCAGCTTTGCCTTAAGCGCAGCCACCGTTCAAGCACAGTCGGCCTACCCGAACAAGCCGGTTAAGATGGTTGTTGCCTTTGCACCCGGTACAGCCTCAGACATCATTGGCCGCCTCGTCGCCGAGAAGCTTAGCCAGTCGATGGGGCAAAGCTTTGTCGTTGAAAATCGTGCGGGTGCTGGTGGCACGATTGCTGCTGAAGCCGTTGCGAAATCGCCTGCCGATGGCTATACCTTGCTGGTATCGACCGCTGCACTACCAGTCAGCGCCTCGGTTTACCCCTCGCTTAAGTACGATACTGCCAAAGATTTTGCATCGATCACCGTACTCACCCACTCGCCGCTCCTGCTTGCGGCTCATCTTGATTTCGCACCCAAGTCCATCGCAGAGCTCGTGACCTACGCCAAGGCGAATCCCGGGAAGATTAGTTTTGGATCAGCAGGTGTTGGCACCTCGCACCATCTCACGGGCGAGAAACTTAAGATGGAAACAGGCATCGACATGGTCCACGTGCCGTATAAGGGATCGGGACCGGCACATATTGACTTGATGGGCGGTCGTATCCAACTCATGTTCGATAACATCGTCGCTTTGATGCCTCATGTGAAGTCGGGCAAGGTCCGTGCGATTGCCGTCTCAAGTGCAAAACGTCATCCCTTATTGCCCGATGTACCGACGATTCAAGAAGCGGGTGTCAAGCAATTTGAAACGGTTGCTTGGTTTGGTGTGGTTGCACCGGTTGGCACCCCTAATGACATCGTACAGCGGCTCAATAGCGAGATCCAAAAGGCGCTTCAATTGCCCGATGTACGCAAGCGCTTGATTGACAGTGGCTCCGAGATTATTGGCAACAGCCCCGAGGCGGCTGATCGGTTTTTGAAAGAAGAAGTCGCCAAATGGTCCGTGGTGGTTAAAGCTGCAAAGGTCACGCCTAATTGATTACGAAGATTAGCATCGGCACTGCTTCACAAGTCAATGCATCTGTTGCACAAGCGAAGGGCTTTGCGGCAGAGGTCTCAGGTGTTGACCTTAAGCGAGACTTGAATCAAACAACCCTCCGATTGATTGAAGACGAATTGCAACGCTTCGGGGTCTTGGTTTTTCGCAAGCAGGGCCTGAGCGAAGCTGAGCAAATTCGGATTGCTGAGGCTTTCGGCCCGCTTGATGGTGGATTGCGCAAAGCAACCGGTGCGCCAAGCAGGTTTTCTCATGAGGCCTTGATCGATATTGGTAATGTAGCGCTTGATGGCGAAGTCAGTGCAAAAAATGATTCACGCCTTTTATCGCGGCTTGCCAACCAACTTTGGCATAGCGATAGCAGTTTTCAGAACATTCCTGTTGCCTACTCCATGCTCAGCGCAGTCGTCGTGCCTGAGCATGGCGGTGACACAGAATGGTGTGATTTACGAGGCGCCTACGAGCAGCTCCCCGAAGACTTGCGCCAAATTGCAGAAGGGCTTGTAGCGGTTCACAGTGCCTTTCATTCACGACGACTATTAGGTGATGATCAGTACACGGCTGATCAGCTTGCGAAGTTCCCGCCGGTGCGACGGCCCTTGGTCTACCAACACCCCTTCGATGGGCGAAAGATCGTTCATCCAAGCGTTCATATCGAATCGATCGATGGCATGACAGTCCCAGAGGCTCGACTACTAGTGGCAGAGTTGCTCGAACACGTCACCCAAGCAGCCTTTGTTTATCGTCATCAATGGCAGGCCGGCGACTATGTCATGTGGGATAACCGTTCGACCCTGCACCGTGGTCGTCGTTACGACTTGCAAGATCGGCGCGATCTTCGACGAACCACCACCATCGAGCGCCACTAAGGCGCACGCTGATCTGCATCAAAAGCTGTATCAATCGGCATTTGAAGCGCGTTGGCGATTTGATTGGTTTTTGCAGCAAGCGCCATCACACGCAATAAATCTGCATGTTGATCGTCGGTCATCCCTTTTGCGCGCGCAGCAGCCGTATGCGAATGCACGCAGTAGGCGCAAGCGTTGGTCGCAGAAACCGCGATATAAATCATTTCCTTAACCAGTGGGTCGAGCGCAGAATCAGCAACCATCACAGCCTTGACTTCGCTCCAGGTCTGTTCGAGCAACTCGGGATTAAAGGCAAGATAGTGCCAAAGATGGTTGATAAGGTTTGTTTTGCGTGTGGCGCGGATATCATCAAATACTGCTTTAACCCTCGGATTGCTTTCTGGGTTTCCACTTTTTTTTAGCGCACTCATTTGCTTAATTCCCCTTTTGAATTGGATGAAACATGTTGATGCAAGCCAAGCCCAACACCGTAGCAGATCGCATTCAAGCGCTTCGTAAACAAATGCTGGCCCACGAAGTCGACGCCCTATTGGTTCCGTCGGCCGATCCCCATTTGTCCGAGTATCTCCCGGCTCGCTGGCAGGGCAGGCAGTGGTTCTCGGGATTTACCGGTTCGATGGGTACCTTGTTGATTGGCCAGCAAAAGGCTGCACTATTTGCTGATAGTCGCTATTGGGTACAGGCTGAGCAGGAGTTGGCAGGCAGCGGCGTTGATTTGGAAAAGGTTCAATCGGCAACGCCCGCTGTGCTTTGTGACTGGATGCTCAAGCAACTGCCTGCTAAAGCCTGTCTGGCGGTTGACGGCGAAGTGCTTGCATTCGCTTCAGCGAAGCTTTTACGCGAACGCCTGTTCGAACTCGATTTTCGTCTCAGGACCGACCTGGACTTGCTCGCGCCATGCTGGCCTGAGCGTGCAGGGCTTCCAACCCAGGGGGTTTACGAACATGTGCAGCCCCATGCTTGCCGAACGAGGCGCGAGAAACTTGCCATGGTTCGTGAGGCTATGCATAAGCATCAGGCATCGCTTCACATGGTCTCAACCGTTGACGATATTGCCTGGATCTTGAACTTGCGTGGTAGTGATGTCGACTACAACCCGGTTTTCTTGGCCCACTTATTGATCAAGGCTGATGCTGCTTATTTGTTCGTTGCCAAGGGTAAGGTACCGGGCGAATTACAGGCCCGTCTCAAAGACGATGGTGTTGAGTGTCTGGACTATCAGGACGCGGCAAAGCACCTCAAGGCGCTTGCTGAAAACCAAAAGGTATTGCTCGACCCGGCACGCGTCACGCTTGCACTTCGCGAGGCTATCCCGGCATCCAGCGCGGTCCTAGAGTCGATCAATCCGAGCACGCTCCTAAAGAGCCGTAAGACAGAACAAGAACTCGGCTTCGTCCGTGAAGCCATGATTGAAGATGGTGCGGCCATGTGTCGCTTTTATGCCTGGTTCGAGCAAGCGCTGGGCCGGCAGGTGATAAGCGAACTTACGGTTGACGAGCGCCTGAGCGAAGAACGAAGCCGTGGCAGCGGCTTTGTTGGACTCTCGTTTCCAACGATTGCTGGCTTTAACGCTAATGGCGCGATGCCTCATTATCGAGCCACCCAAGCCCATCATGCACTCATTGAAGGCGATGGCCTCTTGCTTATCGATAGCGGCGCCCAGTATGTGGGAGGGACTACCGACATCACCCGTGTTTGGAAAATAGGCAGCCTGAGCCCCGCCATGCGTCGCGACTTCACCCTTGTACTTAAGGGCACCATGGCCTTATCGCGGTGCCGCTTTCCGCGCGGTACGCTTTCGCCAATGCTTGATGCGATAGCACGAGCCCCACTTTGGGAGCAGGCCATGGACTTCGGCCACGGTACCGGCCACGGGGTTGGCTACTTTTTAAATGTCCACGAAGGACCACAAAGCATCAGTAAGGCGATTCCGACGCCGCATATGGCGATGGAACCCGGCATGATTACCTCGATTGAACCGGGCATTTATCGTCCTGGACAATGGGGCATCCGCATCGAAAATCTTGTTGCCAACCAGCCCTTTAAGCCAGCGATTGAGGAAAATTTTGGCGAATTTTTGTATTTTGAAACACTGAGTCTGTGCCCGATTGACACGCGTTGTATCGAATCAAAGCTCTTGCGTGAGGACGAGCGTCAGTGGCTCAATGACTACCATCAAGTGGTACGCGAACGACTCAGCCCGAGATTGGAAGGCGATGCCAAGGCCTGGCTCGAAGCGCGAACAGCCGCCATCTGAAATGCGATAATGCAGGTTGGGAGCAATCCAAAACGGCTTCGCTTTGCCAGCAACATTTACTTCAAATAAAGGCCCAAGCTCATGTCGCAAACCCACACACTTGACCTCTTAAAAATCGCACAAGAAGAACAACACGGTGATTTGTTCAAGCTCTTAGACAGTATTTACAAGCGTTCGTCGATTCGTCCCGCTGGACATGACGATGCCATCATTTGGGAGGGTGGCAACTGGGCCGGCGGCGTGAAGCCGGTTGCCCATGCCTTCACCGACATGTTTGCGCTCAACGGCACCATCATGGCGCTTGATGTACTAGGCCTGCCCTTCTTGGGCGTACCGATGATGGCGCAGTTTCGCCACGATACGAAGCTTGTCTCGCTCGACTGGTTTGGCAAGCTCGACTACACCGCGCTGAAATGGTCGACGGCGGGCGATTTCATGGTGAATGAAGGTGGCAAAAAGGTCGTTGTTAACGGAAAATCTGCCAACGCACCACTTCGTACCGCTGCAGGCGTTTATTGCAATGTCCGCCCCTATGGTGGCATCACCAGCATTCGTTTCATGCCTGGCCTGCCTTATTCCCAGGATAAAAAGAAGTTCAAAGTGGACCCTGCCACAGGCATCATCCACTCAGAAATGAATACGCCCGGCGTTCGCATGGCCTATGCCGCTCGTCTCTTTTTGCAAATGGTTCACGAAACGGGCCAGATTGGTCGTGTTGCAACCAAGCCTACTCAGGCGCAAGAAGATGCCGTCAACGCCGGTATTTTCCGCTGGCTGCTACAAGGGACGAAGTTTAAGCTCAAGCGTCAGTACACGGTTGATGCCTATGAAGAACATCGGGCCAATGTCGATGCCATCGTTGCCTTATTGCCTAGCGACTTCAAACATGGCATGGAGAACTGGGGTGGTGACGTCTATGAGCATATTTCGGATACGAATTTCGGGCTCTTATTGCACGACATGATCCGGCATCGGCCCTGCATTGTTTACGCCACCGATCTTGATGGTGACCGACTCACTGACCTGATGGCCGACGCACCGGATGTGCTGCGCGATTGGGGACAAATGGTGCTCGATGCTGCAGGCGCCAAGGCAGACATGAAGCAGCTGTGGACTAAGATGGGTTTCACCATGACCAACGGCAAAGATATGACGAGTGTCATGTACCGTATTCATGGCGCGCCGATTTATGAGCAGACACTGGGCTCGGCTGATGCCATGCTTTTGCGTTTGCTCGATGGTGACGAAACGGTTGGCGGCGAAAAGCAACCCTACGATCCACGCATCCATTTTGTCTTGATCAATGAGGCCTATAAGGCTGCAAATCCAGACAATCACGCCCTAGCGACATGGCTTGACGAGCAGTTGGCGATTTTTGATCGGATTTACAGTGGTAATCGTCCTCGCTATATCGATGGCTACAAAGCCTTAAAGGCGGCAATCAAGCCCTGGGCTGGCCAATAGCTTGATTTAGTTGAGCCCTGGCTTTACGGGCAATCGTACCTACACCGGCCCCAGCGCTCCTTAGAGCGTGGGGCTGATGTCAAAAAGGTCTACGCAGACTACGCTGAACCCCTTTGGGTGGCGACTTAATCCATTTGAGTCACGAACTTGGTGTTTAGGTAGCCATCGAAGGTTTCAAAGCCGCCCTCGCTACCAATACCGCTTTCCTTTATCCCGCCAAAGGGTGTTTCGGCAAGCGCCTGACCAAAGTGGTTGATATTGACCATGCCCGCCTGCAAGCCGTTTTGCACAGCGAGGGCGTTTTTGGTGTTGGTCGTGAATGCATATGATGAAAGGCCATAAGGCAGCGCATTGGCCCTTCCCAGCACTTCATCCAGATCCTTAAAGGGCACACAAGGTGCAATCGGTCCGAAAGGTTCCGATGTCATCACCATCGAGTCATCAGGCACGTTGGTGAGGACGGTTGGCGCGAAAAAATTGCCCTCACCGCCGAGCGCCTCACCACCGATCTCAATGCGGCCGCCACGCGCTGTCGCATCCTCGACAAACTTGAGCATGGCAGGCATCCGGCGCAAATGCGCCAGAGGCCCCATCTTGGTGTCGGCTGCCAGACCATCGCCAACCTTGACTGCCTTAGTCTTCTCGATAAAGCGGGCCACAAAACGGTCGTAGGCCTGTTGCTGAATATAGAACCGGGTCGGTGACACACAGACCTGCCCCGCATTACGGAACTTAAAAGCCACAAGCATATCGGCCGCACGTTCGACTTCGGCGTCGTCAAAAACGATGACTGGTGAGTGACCGCCGAGTTCCATCGTCACACGCTTCATATGAGCACCGGCAAGCGCTGCGAGCTGCTTGCCAACCGGGACCGATCCAGTAAACGAAACCTTTTGAACAATTGGCGAGCGGATTAGGTAATCGGAGATTTCGGCTGGCACGCCCCAGACCACATTCAAGACCCCCGGGGGCAGACCCGCATCGTGAAACATGCGCGCAATCGCAACCACAGCACTTGGCGCATCTTCGGGGCCCTTAATAATGATGGTGCAACCTGCACCAATCGCCGCAGCAATCTTGCGAATCGCCTGGTTGTAGGGAAAGTTCCATGGCGTGAAGGCTGCACAAACGCCGATCGGCTCACGCAATACCATCTGCCGCACATTGGGTAGCCTGGGTGGAATGACCCGCCCATAAATACGGCGACACTCTTCGGCGTGCCATTCACAGTGCTCCGAGCAACTCACGACCTCGCCGATCGCTTCGGCCAGGGGTTTACCCATATCAAGCGTGATGTTGCGGCCAATATCTTTGGAGCGCTCACGCGTCAGTTCGGCGACTTTTCGGAGGATGCGGCTTCTCTCGAGAGGCGAGCTCTTTTTCCAGCTCTCAAACGCCTTTTGCGCGCTCTGCAAAGCCCGGTCGAGATCCTCCTTGCTAGCATGAGGCAGCTTGCCAATCACTCGGCCATTGGCCGGATTGACCACATCTTGCTCTTTCCGCCCACCACCGGCGATGAATTCGCCATCGATGTAAAGGCAAAGCTGCTCATAGGCGGCATCGCCCAGTGCGGATTGTTCGGATTTGTTGGCGGTATTCATTAGGTCATCTCCCTGGGTTCATACGATTGCATGTTTACAAAGCACAAGCGCTGTGACTAAGATCGGCGGCGCTCGCCTAAGCGCGCTGAGTACGCGCATCCAGCCGGCCCTAACGCAACTATACGACTCTTGGGAGAAAACAGTCATGGACTCGAAGGCAGAATCAGCCGTCAAAGCGGCAAGTAAGACCACCAAGGCAGTAAAAAAATCAGATTACGACTATGACTTGGTGGTGATCGGCTCGGGTCCATCGGGTCAGCGCGCTGCTATTCAGGCAGCCAAGATCGGCAAGCGCGCCGCGGTGATTGAGCGCGCAAGAGCGGTTGGCGGCGTTTGCGTTAATACCGGTACCATCCCTTCAAAGACCTTTCGCGAAGCGGTCATGCACTTATCCGGATTTCGCGAGCGCGGCATTTACGGCTCTTCATACCGCGTGAAACAAGACATCAGCATCGATGACTTGCTGTATCGTGTGCAACAAGTGGTTCGTTCTGAAATCGATGTGATCCGTAACCAAATGACCCGCAACCGCGTCGAACTCATCGAATCAACCGCTCGTTTTGTTGATCCGCACACGATCGAATTGCAATCGGCAACCGGCCATGGCCGCAGGCAGATCACTGCCGAGAAAATCGTTATTGCGTGTGGTACAGAGGCTGCACGTGACACTCATATTCCGTTTGACGGGCAACGGATTTTTACAAGCGACGATGTGCTTGGCCTTGAATTCTTGCCACGATCGCTCATTGTCGTTGGCGCAGGTGTGATTGGCGTGGAATACGCCACGATGTTTGCTGCGCTGGGCGTGCGGGTCACGATTGTTGATAAGCGCCCCACCCTGCTGCCATTCCTCGATCACGAGATTTCAGCAGCGCTCACCTATGTCGTGCAACAAAGCAACGTCACCATGCGCCTTGGCGAAGAAGTTGCCGAAATCCATATGCTTCAAGGTGTTTCAAAACCCGTGGAAGTTCGCCTCAAGAGTGGAAAGATTCTTCACGCAGAGGCCACGCTTTACTCCATCGGCCGGGTCGGAGCAACAGGCAGGCTCGATATCGACAAAGCTGGCGTACAAAAGGATGACCGTGACCGCATTCCAGTCAATGAGCACTTCCAAAGCAACGTCGAGCATATTTATGCTGTGGGCGATGTGATCGGCTTTCCCTCGCTCGCTTCAACATCCTATGAACAAGGACGTGCAGCAAGCCGTCACGCCTTTGGTTTGCGGGTGGACCATGAAGGGGGTATCGGACTATTTCCATACGGTATTTATACCGTTCCTGAAATATCAACAATCGGCAAAAACGAGGACGAACTCACGGCCGCAGGTATCCCTTATGAAATCGGCAAGGCCAATTATCGAGAGATTTCTCGCGGCCAGATCATCGGCGACCGTACCGGTATGTTGAAAATTATTTTCAGCCCCGACACGAAAAAATTGCTCGGTGTGCACATCATGGGTGAAGGCGCAAGCGAACTGATTCACATTGGCCAAACATTGATGGCCCATAACGGATCAATCGATTACTTTGCTGATGCTGTGTTTAACTTCCCGACCCTGGCTGAGTGCTACAAAACCGCAGCCCTCGATGGTTTAAATCGCCTATCCGTTTAAGACCGTTATTACAATAAGAATCAACCCATCGAATCGAGGAGAATCACTATGGGCCAGGCAGTTTTTGATTTCAGCGGCACCACCACCGTCATTACTGGCGGTGCAAGTGGCATCGGTTTAACCTGTGCCGAACTCATTGCCAAGTGCGGCGGCGACGTGGTTGTTTCAGCTAGTCGTCGCCCCGACAAAACCGAAAAAGCGCTTGATCGCATCCGCGCCGCATCGGGAGGTAAATCGATCAACGTCGCAGCCTTCCCGTGCGAGGTTGGGACCGAAGCGTCGGTTGCTTCGTTTTTCGACCACATCACCAAGGCTGGCATTCGCATCGACTACCTGATCCACAGTGCTGGTGTTTCGCCAAACACCGACTTTTTCGATCAAACTCAGGACGAATGGGATACGGTTCTCAACACCAACACCACCGGCGCGTTTCTTGTTACCAAGCATGCAGCGCTGTCGATGATGCACAACCCGTTGCGTGGTGATTTCAGAGGCAAGATTTTGTTGGTTACTTCCACCAATGGCATCAATAGCCAGGATCCGGTGTCTGCCCACTATGACTCATCAAAGGCGGCGGCCAACATGCTTGTCCGAACCGCCGCTGAGCATTTGTCCGAATCGCAAATCTGCGTCAACGCGCTTGCGCCGGGCTGGATTAATACCGACTTAAATGCAACGCTGCCTCCCGATGTACGCGAAAAAGAATCGGCCAAGATCTGGATGAAACGCTGGGCTGAACCCGAAGAGATGGCGCGTTGCGCAGCCCATTTGCTCACCATGCCTTACCTGATGGGCCAGGTTGTCATGGCCGACGGGGGCTATCGATGAAAGGCGTTGTATTTTGCGGCAATCGCAAGATCGAATTGATGGAGTTTCCCGACCCAACACCTGGGCCGGGTGAGGTCGTGCTTGAAATCAAAGCTTCGGGCATGTGCGGCTCGGACCTGAAGTTTTATCGGGCTGCCGGTGGCGCCGCCTCGCTGGGTTTGGGTAATGTCCCCTTCCCCTTAATTGGTGGCCACGAACCTTGCGGCGTGGTTGCGGCAGTAGGCCCTGGCGTATCGCCTGCCATGGCTCGCGAAGGCATGCGGGTCATGCAGCATCACTATCGCGGCTGTGGCGTTTGCGACCATTGCTCAACGGGCTGGATGCAGCTTTGCGTGGATGGTGTCGCCGAGGTCTACGGTGCCACAGGCCACGGTGCCCATGCGCGCTACATGAAGTGCCCTGCGCGCACCCTCGTACCACTGCCCGATGCGTTGAGCTTTAAAGCGGGTGCTGCGATTTCTTGCGGAACGGGAACAGCTTGGGGCGCTTTGCAACGTCTGCAACTCACCGGTGATCAAACGATTGCTGTCTTTGGGCAAGGCCCTGTTGGTCTTTCGGTCACACTGCTTGCTGCTGAAATGGGCGCCCGGGTAATCGCACTCGATACCAGTCAAGAGCGACTCGATCGTGCAAAGGCCTTTGGTGCGGATATCTTGATCAATCCAGCCGAAGTTGATGATGTGGTGAGTGCAATTCGCGATCACACCCACGGCCGAGGGGCTCATGCCTCGGTTGACGCATCCTCATCGCCCAAAGCGCGCGCTCAGGCCGTTCGCTGCGTTCGCACCTGGGGCAAGGCTTGCTTTGTGGGCGAAGGCGATAGCGTCACGCTTGATGTGAGTCCCGATTTGCTGCGTCGCCAGGTCACGCTCATCGGTTCATGGACCTTTTCTACAGTGGGCCAGGCCGCCTGTGCCGAGTATGTGGCCGACAGAGGCGTTGATCTCGATCAGCTTTTCACCCACCGCTGGACGCTTGATCAGGCACCTGAAGCTTATGCGCTCTTCGATCAGCAAACCACGGGTAAAGGTGTGTTTGAACCGGCTTAATCCGCGGGCTCACAAACCTAGCGAACACTCGGTAAGTCATTTAGCCTCCACGGAAAGCATCGACCCCCCAGGTCGATGCCTTCACCTCAGGCACAGTTGCTGCACGTCGCTCGAGCCAGTACTGATAGGCAGGCGGGAGCATCGTGAACTTGGGATCAACCCCAAGCTTTTGTGCAGCGTCGACAGCCCAATTGGGGTTGTATAACAATTCCCGAGCGAAAGCGATCAAATCAGCCTGACCCGATTGCAGAATTGCCTCGGCTTGCGCTGCGTGGACAATAAGTCCAACCGCCATCGTGAGCAGACCCGCGTCGCGTTTGATCTGTTCGGCATATGGCACCTGATAACCATAAGCTGGCTTGGCCGCTCCAGAAGGTGGCTTTCCAAGGATGCCGCCAGCACTGCAATCGATCGCATCAACCCCAAGACGTTTGAGTTCGCGCGCAAGCACCACACTTTGCTCCGGACCCCAGCCCGCATCGTCTTGGACCGACAAACGCATGAACAAGGGCTTTGCAGCTGGCCAGCGCGCACGAACGGCTTCTGCAACCTCAAGCGCAAAGCGCATCCGTTTGGTCTCAGTGCCACCGTAAGCATCTTGACGCTGATTGGCAAGCGGCGACAAAAATTCATGGATCAAAAAGCCATGCGCGCCATGCAACTCGATCATGTCAAAACCCGCTCGATCGGCACGCTCGGCTGCTTGGGCAAAGCGCTCGACCACCAAAGCGATTTCGTTGATACCGAGTGCACGTGGCACCGGCCAACCCTCATCGGCAGCAAGTGCGCTCGGGGCCACTAATTCCCAGTCATCCCAATCCTTGACCGAGCGCGCTGTATCGCTGTCGGCAGCAATCGGTCGTCCGCCTTCCCAGGGACGCATGCAACGCGCCTTACGCCCTGAGTGGCCTAGCTGAATGCCAGCCTTTGCGCCGCATTGCTGGATGAAGCCTGCGATGCGTGCAAGTCCTGGGATAAAACAATCGTCCCAAAGGCCCAAATCGCCGACCGTGCCACAACCACGCCGCTCAACCTTGGTGGACTCCATCATGACAAGGCCAACACCACCCGCAGCGAAACGTCCGGCATTCATCAAATGCCAGTCATTGGCAAAACCGTCTACGCCAGCGTATTGGTGCATAGGTGCCACAACCACCCGATTGGGAAGTTCGCAATCACGAATCTTTAAGGTGCTAAAAAGTTTTACTGAATTTTCCATTTAAGTTCAAGTTTATATTTCATGTACCGATCCAATCATTGAACCAAAAAGATGGTTCAATCATAGGCACGAAGCAGGGCCTGGGTACCACGACGCCCATAGCCTTGCGCCATCAAGCGATCGTACAAAGCCTTTGCTTGTGTAAGGCCTGGTAAAGACAATTGCATGCGCTCGGCCTCCGCAAGCGCAATACTCATATCCTTAACGAAGTGTTCCATAAAAAAGCCCGGCTCAAAGTCACCGCGCAAGATCTTGGCACCCACCGTATTGAGCTGAAAACTTGCAGCGCCTCCACTACCAATCGACTGCATGACCAAGCTTGGATCCAGACCGCTGCGGTTCATATAGGCGATCGCCTCACAAACACCCATGAGCGTGGAAGCGATCACGATTTGGTTACACATTTTTGCGTGCTGGCCGAAACCAGCAAGCCCTTGCAACACGATTTGCTGACCCATACAAGCGAGCAAAGGCTGCGCCCTTTCAAAGGCAGCCGCTTCGCCGCCGACCATGATCGATAGCTTGGCCTGCCTTGCGCCGATATCTCCCCCAGAAACCGGAGCATCAAGACTGCTCAAGCCGAGCGCATCGGCCGCAAGCGCGATCCGCCTTGCCAGGGCAGGACTCGAGGTTGTGAAATCGATCAATAGACCGCCTTTGGGTATGGCTCCAAGTAGGCTTGCCCGATTCGGCGTATCCAGACCCATGCCACCCCAATAAAGCGACTCGACATCACTCGGATAACCGAGCATGGTGCAAACAATATCGCACTGAGCAGCAAGTGATATGGGGTCGTCGTGCCATTGGGCACCTGCTTCGATCAAAGCCTGAGCCTTTTGTTTGCTGCGGTTGTGCACATGAAGCGGGTAGCCTGCTTTTAACAAGTGGCCAGCCATGCTTTGGCCCATGATGCCGGTGCCAATCCATCCTACTCGAGGTAATTCGCGATGAAGGACCTTTGAGGCGCCGGATTGGCCTTCCAATGGCCTTGATGCTGTCGGCGTCTGGGGTGATTGATCTGTGGCTGGGGTTTCGACGCTCATCCTGGCTCCGTTTGCTCGCATTTCAAATTCACCCGGTTTGCGACTTGCAGTCAGCTCGGGTGGGCTCTAGGCTTTGGTACCAAACTATTTGAAGCACCACGCGTGTTGTAAGCGTGGTGCCCCAATCATGAAAGCTGGAGCATAGCGTGAGCGCAAACGATCAAACACAACATCAACTGGATGCCGTCATTATTGGTGCCGGATTTTCCGGCCTTTACCAAATGCTGTGTCTGCGTGACCGTCTCGGCCTATCGGTACTTGGCCTGGACATGGCCGATGGTGTTGGTGGCACCTGGTATTGGAACCGTTATCCAGGAGCGCGATGTGATTCCGAAAGTCACTCCTATTCCTACTATTTTTCGGATGAACTTCTAAAAAAATGGACTTGGAGCGAGCGCTACCCAGGCCAAGCCGAGATTCTCGAGTATTTGAATTTTGTTGCTGATCACTTCGACCTTAAGCGCAGCTTTCGCTTCAAAACGAAGCTTTTGTCTGCGCACTACGACGAGCAGGCAAATCTCTGGGAGCTTTGTACCGACGACGGTGAACGCTACCGAACCCGATTTTTAATCTCTGCCGTTGGCAATTTGTCTTCGGCCAATATCCCCGCCATTCCTGGGCTTGACCGCTTCAAGGGCCCTTGGTATCACACCGGTCAGTGGCCTCACGAAGGTGTCGATTTCACCGGTTTAAGCGTAGGCGTCGTCGGCACGGGATCCACAGGGATTCAGGCGATTCCGGTCATCGCAGCACAGGCTAAGTCACTGACAGTTTTTCAGCGTACCGCCAACTACAGCATCCCGGCGCACAACGGCCCGCTTGACGACGCTTTTAAGGCCTATTGCAAAGATCATCCGGATGAGATTCGAACCATTCTGCATGCAACCCCCAATGGACACCCTTTTTATATCAGTGAGACGTCTGCGCTTTCGCTTTCCGAACAAGAGCGTCATGCGGTTTATGAAAAGGCCTGGGAAAAGGGGGGATTGCGCTTTCGTGCAAGCTTTAAGGATTTACTGAGCAGTGAAGAAGCCAACAAGACGGCCGCCGAATTCATTAAGCAAAAGATCCGCTCGATGGTGAAAGACCCGCGCAAGGCCCAAGTGCTCAGCGACATTGATCACCCATTTGCTGCGAAGCGGCCGCCGATCGACACCCACTATTTTGAAACTTATAACTTAGCGCATGTGGATTTGATCGATATCAGGGAAAATCCCATTGATTCGATGACAGAAGAGGGTATAAGAACCACTAACGGTCTATTCAAACTTGATGCCATTGTTTTTGCGACAGGATTCGATGCAATGACCAGACCGATCTTAAATCTAAATCTTAGAGGAAGAAACGGTGTCGCCTTAAGCGACGCTTGGGAGGCAGGCCCCATCAACTACATGGGTTTACAAGTACCCGGCTTTCCAAACTTTTTCATGGTTACCGGCCCAGGAAGCCCCAGCGTCTTAACCAATATGCCAGTTGCTATCGAGCAGCATGTTGAATGGATCAGCGACTGTATTGCTCATATGAGGGCAGAGGGTCTCCATCGTGTTGAACCCCAACCACAAGCCAGCGCGCAGTGGATGCAAGAGGTGAATCAGGCTGCAGCGGCAACCTTACTGCCAAAGGCAAAACACTCTTGGTATCTCGGGGCAAACATACCAGGCAAACCCCGCGTGTTTATGCCCTACGCGGGTGGCATGGCTCATTATCGAAAGCGCTGCGAAACAATAACTGCAAACGGCTACGAAGGATTTCTCATGGCCTAATCAAGCCATCAGCGGCAGCGCCGTGAACATCCATCTCGTAGTCAAGACCTTGTACGGGTGGCCTTGCGTAGTGCCAGCATAAGCCTGCTGGCGCAATGCCTCTTGCCGCCATCATCGGGCCGACCAAGTGACCAATATTTTGAACCGTATAAATTTGGGCACTATTTGCATCGGACCACTTAAAACCCAATCCTGCCAGGCGCAATCGCATTGTTTCTAGAACATAATCGACTTTGCGAACCAGGCCCTCTGGCGAGTTGTCATGCAAGGCTACGATCCTGTCTCGATAAGCTTCACCAGCCTTCTCGCTCGCCTCGCCGCTGCCAGCAACCATGAATCCGCCGGTGAGTCGCGCGCCGGCGGGGACCGTGTAAGAAAAGGCATACATTGCAGGTTCAGCGGGTGGGTCGTAGACTGGACAAACATTGGTGCGCGCCACGGGATTGTCCTGGCTGTCGCCGCCTGCAAACAAACCCCAGGACTGTAGCTTTTGCACATAAACCCTGTTGAACGCGACAAAGCCCTGCTCGCTAAAAGGCGCTGGTGAACGCAATTCACAATGGGCAAAAGCGCTCGTCGGTCTACCAATCGCAGCGAGGTGTTGTTCAACCGCCGCAAAGGCCTCAGCAAGCGGCAAGGGCTTTGAAAATCGTTGGCGGACCATCGCAAAGCCTTGGGCTGCCGCTACGCCGCCCGAGTATTGAAAAACAGCAGGCAAATACATAAAGCCGCCCGCTTCAAACAACCTGGAATGAGGTACCGTCGTCATGAATCAACATCCCCAAAAGTAAGTGTATGAATTGACGAGACGCATGATAGCGACTTGATCTGCCAAGGCCGAGATGGGCCCTTGCTTCGATACCCCGACATGCTCCATGTCAAGAGCTTGTCGCGCTTAGCTTCGATACCCCGATGTGCTCTACTTCAAGGACTCGTCGAACTCTGCTTCAATATATCGATGATCCCTCCATCAAGCACCCGATGATTGGACTTTTACTTACAGGCGGCGGCGCTCGTGCGGCCTATCAGGTCGGGGTCCTGGTCGCAATTGCTCACGCGCTTAGAAGACGGGGAGCAGGACACGCCCTAAGCACCCATCCCTTTAAGATACTTTGCGGCACTTCGGCGGGGGCGCTCAATGTAGCCACGCTTGCCAGTCATCCTGAAGGGTTTTTGCCCGCCGTACTTCACCTTGAACGCATCTGGAGCAGCTTTCGTGCCGAACAGGTCTTTGTCGCCGACAGCATCGGTCTGGCCTCGTCAACCGGCAAGTGGCTGAGTGCACTCACGCTCGGTTGGCTCAGCGGGCACACGCCCAAAGCACTCCTCGATACTTCGCCATTGCGGCGACTCTTAAGTCGTGAGCTCGACTTAAGCCAGATTGATCGGCATCTTGAATCCCGGGACTTACACGCGGTTGCGGTCACCGCCTCGAGCTATAGCAGCGGAGAACACCTCACTTTTTACAGTGCACCGAAGGCAATTGAGCCCTGGCAACGTGCCAAACGCAAAGCGATACGCAGTCTAATGACCATCGAGCATCTGCTTGCTTCGAGCGCAATCCCGGTATTGTTTCCGCCCGTCGCGCTTCAGGTCGAGGGCCAAACCCAGTGGTTTGGTGATGGTGCGATGCGCCAGGTCGCACCGATAAGTCCTGCGATACACCTAGGTGCCAGGGCAGTACTTGCCATTGGTACCCGCTCCACCGAGCATGAAGCAGCCCCCCCCGAGCATGCGACCCAGAGTCAGCCCTCGCTTGCGCAAATTGGCGGCCACGCGCTTGCTGGACTGTTTCTAGACAGCCTTTCGTCGGATGCTGAGCAATTGGCGCGGACCAATGAGGTTATTCGCTTGCTTGATCCACAAGCACTGTCGAAAAGCGGCCTGTGCCACGTTGAATTACTGCAAATCAATCCAAGTGAAGCCTTGGAGCCGATTGCGCTGCGTTATCGACTTCATTTGCCCTGGATGCTGCGCAAACTTTTCGGCCGGGTTGGCGCTACAGAGGCCCGCGGGGCTGTTTTATTGAGCTATTTACTCTTTGAACAAGGCTTCACCAATGCACTGATCGAACTTGGACAGCGCGATGCCCATGCGATGATGGATACTATCCTTGCCTTCATCGATCGCCACTCTTGATACAGTTCACGCATGGGAAAAAAGTTATTTATCAAGACCTTTGGTTGCCAAATGAACGAATACGACTCAGCCAAGATGGCTGACGTACTCGCCGCCCATGATGCAACCGAGTTGGTCCAAACGCCGCAAGAAGCCGACATCGTCTTATTCAATACCTGCTCGGTCCGAGAGAAAGCCCAGGAAAAGGTGTTTTCCGACCTGGGAAGGGTCCGAGCGATTAAACAACAGCGCCCTGACCTAATCATCGGCGTGGGCGGTTGCGTTGCGAGCCAGGAGGGTGAGTCAATCGTCAAACGGGCACCTTATGTGGATGTGGTCTTTGGCCCGCAAACACTTCATCGACTGCCGCAGTTGATCGAGCAGCGACGCTTAAGCGGCAAAGCACAAGTTGACATTCGCTTCCCTGAAATCGAGAAATTCGATCATCTGCCGCCAGCTCGGGTTGAAGGTGTTACTGCTTTTGTATCGATCATGGAAGGGTGTAGTAAATACTGTAGCTTTTGTGTCGTACCCTACACAAGGGGTGAAGAAGTATCGCGCCCCTTAGAAGATATCTTGACCGAAGTGGCAGAGTTAGCGGGTCAAGGTGTTCGCGAAGTCACCCTACTTGGCCAAAATGTCAATGCTTGGGCTGGGCCAGTACCTACTGGATGGATCGAGCCTGGTGAGCCGGCTGATTTCAGTCTCTTGCTAGAGATGGTTGCGCAGATTCCCGGGATTTTGCGCATCCGCTACACCACCTCCCATCCCAGGGAATTCACCCAACGCCTGATTGAGGCACACGTCAGCATTCCGCAGCTCGCAGCACATGTTCACCTACCCGTACAGGCGGGATCAGATCGCGTGCTCGCTGCGATGAAGCGAGGCTATACCGCTCTTGAGTTTAAATCGATCATTCGGCGATTGCGTAAGGCCTGTCCGGAGATTTCGGTTAGTTCAGATTTTATTGTGGGCTTTCCCGGTGAGACAGAAGAAGACTTTCAAGCCACGATGGATCTCGTGCGCGATCTTCAGATTGATCAGTCCTTTTCCTTTATTTATAGCGCTCGCCCAGGTACCCCTGCAGCCGATCTTGAAGACCCAATACCCAAGCAAACCAAACTAGCCTGGCTTTCCCGCTTGCAGGACCTGCTTAATGCCCAGAGTCAAGCCCACTCGCAGGCCATGATAGGAAGCATTCAGACGGTGCTTGTTGAAGGCCCTTCGAAACGAAATCCCGACGAACTCTGTGGTCGTACCGCCAATCACCGCATCGTGAATTTTTCAGGTGAACGACACTGGATTGGTTCAATGCTTACCCTAAGAATCACGGAAGCTTTCCCACACTCCTTGCGCGGCGAAGTCCTAGAAGCCAGAGCGATGGCATGACTCAGCACAAATCGGCAGCAAAGCGCTGGAAACCCGATCAAATCGACAATCGGCGCCTTGCCAATTTGTGTGGTGCGCTTGAGGCAAATTTGAGGCATATGGAGTCGAGTCTCGATGTCAGTATTCGTCGTCAACAGGGCGCTTTCGAAGTAAAAGGATTTAGTCAAGATGCTGATATGGCGATCGTAGCGCTCCAATTTTTTTATGCTCGCGCCACTCGCCCCCTCGAAGAAGATGACATCGCCCTCGGCTTGATTAGCCTGCGCGAGCAAACGACGGCAGGTACGATTGATCATCAAGACCTAGCCAAAGGCGTTTTAGCCGAGCACGGCGATTCAAGTCCAGCTCAGGCCGAGATTCGTCTACACACAAAACGGAGCGACCTGCAGCCGCGAACGCCCAATCAGCGCCTTTATGTGCAACATATCCTTAGCCATGACTTGAGTTTTGGTATCGGACCAGCAGGGACAGGCAAAACTTATTTAGCGGTTGCGTGTGCCGTTGATGCCTTAGAGCGTGAACAAGTCAAGCGCATTATCCTCACACGGCCTGCTGTTGAAGCCGGCGAGAGGCTCGGTTTTCTACCTGGCGATCTGGCACAAAAAGTAGATCCTTATTTGAGGCCGCTGTACGATGCGCTCTATGATTTGATGGGTTTTGAGCGTGTGAATCGAGCCATGGAAAGGCAGAGTATTGAGATTGCGCCGCTAGCTTATATGCGCGGACGCACACTCAACCATGCCTTTATTATTCTTGATGAGGCGCAAAATACAACCGCTGAACAAATGAAAATGTTCTTGACCCGTTTGGGCTTTGGCTCGCGAGCAGTTGTAACAGGCGATCCCACACAAATTGATCTACCCAAAGGAACAACAAGCGGCTTGATCAACGCAAGACGCATTCTCGATCAGGTTAAAGGTATTGCCTTTACCGAGTTCGATAGCTCCGACGTTGTTCGCCATCCTTTGGTGGGGCGTATCGTTGATGCCTATGAACGCCAGGCCCGACTTGAGCACTAAACAAGAAAAGCTTGGACACTGAAATCAGCTTGCAACGCGGCCAGGGTATTGTGCGCTGGCCAGTTTCTACTTCACGCCTTCGCCGCTGGGTGAAACTTGCGCTTGAAGGGGAAGTCGCACATTTAAACCTGCGCTTGGTCGGCGCTGAAGAAGGCAGACAACTCAATGCGCAATGGCGGCATGCGGATAAGCCCACCAATGTGCTGACTTTTGCCTACACGCAGCAAGCCCCCTGGGAGGCCGATCTTATTTTTTGCCTTCCAGTTATCGAAACTGAATCCGAGCGCGCAGGTATGCCTTTGGCGCAGCACTTAGCGCATTTGGTGATTCATGGTGTCTTGCATGCACGCGGTATGGACCATGAGTTACCTGCGATGGCAGCGCTCATGGAGGCCCGGGAAGTCCGACTCCTGGCCCGTTTGCGCATGCCTGATCCTTATAAGGCGATGGACGCGCGAGCGTGACCACAAAGCTGCCCTTGCTCGTGCTCGCCCTGAGCCTTGCTGCCAGCGTTCAAGCGATGAGCTTCGGGCCGATTCACCATGAACTCTTGCAGATTTTAAGTTTCGCGGCGGCGTTGAGCTTCATCGAACTGCGCGCCAAACGTAGCTGGCTGCTGTTTTTTTACTTCCACACCCTCACGCTTCTCATCGGCCTGTCTTGGCTGCATATTTCGATGACACGCTATGGCGGCATGCCTCAGGCACTTTCTGCGGCCGCGCTTGTTGCATTTTGTATGTATCTCGCACTCTTCGGCACAGCGGCCTTTGCCATTTATCGACAAGCCATACTCCGCCACTGGATTAAGCCGGGTCTGGGCGCCGGGTTCGCCTTTGGCGGACTCTGGGGCCTTTTCGAGCTCCTGCGTGCCGGACTATTCACCGGTTTCCCATGGCTATCGGTGGGCTACGCCCATGTTGACGGCGTTCTGAGTCATTGGGCAGCATGGGTCGGCGTCTACGGAATAAGTGCCTTGGCTATCGCAGCATCGCTGTGGCTTGCTGCCTTGCTTCGAAGTTCAGCGCCATACCCGCCCCAATCGACCGAGGGCGCGGACAAAAGACCATCGATGTTGTTAAGCAGCGAGGGAAAGCCTGGCTTAATCATCGCGCTCGCCGTACTCGTGATCACCAGCAGCCTTTTGCAGCACAACTGGGTAAACGCGAGCGGTCCATCATTCAGAAGCCTGCTGATGCAAACCAATGTGTCACAGCTGCAAAAATTCGATGCGCAACGCCTGATTGAGCAGCATGAGCGAATAGTGCATATGATCTTGAGGGCGCAGGTTGACTTGACGGTCAGTCCTGAGACAGCTTGGATCAGCCCCTGGGCGCATAGCCCACTAGAGAGCCGGGAGAAACTGGTGCAGGCGCTCGCAAAACAAGGCGGGGTGCTTGCTCTGGGCATGCCGCTTGGCAAGGACATCGAAAACGGCGAAACACTCCCGATTCGAAGCAATAGCCTTGTCTTGATGCAAGGCCAAGGACAATGGCTTGGCCGCTATGACAAGCAGCATTTGGTGCCATTTGGTGAGTTCGTGCCCCCTGGTTTTCGCTGGTTTGTCGAGCAAATGCGCATACCGCTGGGTGATTTTGAGCGTGGAAAAGACCCAGCGCCCATACATCCGGTTGCCGGGCGACTCATTGGTTTTAATATTTGCTATGAAGATCTTTTCCCAGAGGCCATTGCTTGGCAAGTTCAGCAAGGCGCCCATGTATTGGTCAATGCGAGTAACCTCGCATGGTTCGGTGACTCGCATGCCTTGCACCAGCATTTGCAAATTAGCCGCATGCGAAGTTTGGAGTTACAGCGCCCCATGCTGCGTGCCACAAACACAGGAGCGACCGCTGCGATTGGCGCTGACGGTCGAGTCGTGGCTAAGCTGCCCCATCTAAGCGAGGAAGTGCTCGTTACGAACGTGCAACCGATGAAAGGCCTTACCCCCTTTGCACGCTATCGACTTGGTGGCACATGGGTTTTCCTAGGTCTTATGCTGATCGTCGCCTTTTGCCTCGCTCGGTTTGAAGCATTGACAAACAGAGGGATTAAAATCTCGTCATGAATCCAAGCTTTCAAGAAATCATGCTTCGGCTGCAAGCCTATTGGAACGAGCAAGGCTGTGCGCTTCTTCAACCTTACGACATGGAAGTTGGCGCAGGCACCTTTCACACCGCTACCTTTTTACGTGCGATTGGGCCCGAACCCTGGAAGGCAGCCTATGTGCAGCCCTCGCGCCGTCCCAAGGATGGACGCTATGGGGAAAATCCAAATCGGCTACAGCACTACTACCAGTACCAAGTGGTGCTTAAGCCCTCGCCCACCGACATTTTGGAGCGCTATTTAGGATCCTTACGTGCACTCGGCATCGATACCCAACGAAATGACATTCGCTTTGTTGAAGATGACTGGGAATCACCCACCTTGGGTGCTTGGGGGCTGGGCTGGGAAGTCTGGCTCAATGGCATGGAAGTGACCCAGTTCACTTATTTCCAGGAGGTAGGCTCGCTTCGTTGCCAACCGATCACGGGCGAGATTACCTATGGTCTTGAGCGTCTAGCGATGTACTTGCAAGGTGTTGAGTCGGTCTATGATCTTCGCTGGACCGAAGGCTTACTCTATCGTGATGTTTTTCATCAAAACGAAGTGGAGCAGTCGCGTTATAACTTTGAACTGGCCAACACGAGCTTATTGCTGCATCAGTTCGACGCCTATGAAGCTGAAGCACAAAAACTCATTCAACATCAACTCGCCCTGCCAGCCTATGAAATGGTGATGAAGTGCTCGCATAGCTTCAATTTGCTTGATGCGCGAGGGGCGATCTCAGTCACCGAACGCGCAGCCTACATTGGCCGCGTGCGCGCCCTTGCCCGTAAGGTGGCGCAAACCTACTACGATGCCCGCCAAGCGCTTGGCTTTCCGATGCTCGCTGACCAGGATGCCCAGCATGGCTGACACCGCAAGCCTTTTAATCGAACTGCTCACCGAGGAATTACCCCCTAAGTCCTTGCGCCAGTTGTCTGAGCGCTTTAGTGCTGCGATTCTCGAAGGACTTGCCTCGCATCAGTGGGTTGACCGCATCGACGCTCAGGATTACAAGCGCTTTGCCACCCCGCGCCGGCTTGGCATCCTAGTCCACCAAGTGCGCTCAAAAGGACTGCCACGCGAGCGATTGATCAAAGGACCTTCCTTACAGGTCGGACTCGACGCAGATGGCAAGCCCACCCAGGCTTTGATCAAATGGGCTCAACGCCAAGGTGCTGAGATCGATGCCCTGCAGCCATTAAGCGACGGCAAGCAAACAGTTTTCACATTCCGTCACACCGAGCCAGGCGCTTTACTCGATGAGCGGCTCGAGTCGGTGATTGCGAAGGCACTTGCCGATCTGCCAATCCCCAAACTCATGCAGTATCAACTTGCTGATGGAAAGACCACAGTAAGTTTCATACGCCCCGCCCACGCTCTGCTCGTCCTGCACGGCGGGCGCGTTGTCCCGATGAACTTGCTCGGACTGCAGGCGAATCGTCTGACCCAAGGGCACCGTTTTCAGGGTGAAGCGCAGATAAGTATTGATCACGCCGACAACTATGCATCGATCATGTACAACAAAGGCGCGGTGATCGTCGACATGGATGAGCGTAAACAGGCCATCCACGAGGCGCTTGTGAGCCAGGCGGCATCGCTCGGCGCCCATCTTGGTGAGGACCAGATCACTGCATCACTTCTTGAAGAAGTCACGGCGCTTGTGGAGCGTGGTGCGGTGTATTGCGGAAAGTTTGACCAAGATTTTTTGAAAGTGCCACAAGAGTGCTTGATGCTCACGATGCGCACCAATCAAAAGTACTTCCCCTTATTCGACGCGCAACAAAAGCTTTTGCCTCGGTTTTTGATTGTGTCAAATATGACGGTCGACGATCCTTCGCTGATCATCCATGGCAACGAACGGGTAGTCCGACCAAGGCTTGCCGATGCAGGCTTTTTCTTCGAGCAAGACCAAAAGCAAAAGCTTGAATCCCGCCTGCCACAACTTGGCCAGGTGATTTATCACGCCAAGCTAGGTACTCAGGCAGAGCGAGCCCAGCGGGTAGCCCAGATTGCATCCTGGATTGCCGATCGACTCTCCCTCGACGTCGAAATCGCCCGCCGCGCAGCTTTGCTTGCCAAGACCGATTTGCTCACATCAATGGTGGGTGAGTTTCCTGAGCTACAAGGCGTCATGGGGCGCTATTACGCGCTTATCGATGGTGAAGACCCGGCGCTAGCCGAATCGATTGCCGAGCAATATTTACCCCGATTTGCGGGCGATTCGCTCGCAAAAACCCCCATCGGGATCGTGCTTGCACTTGCAGACAAGCTTGAAACCCTTTGTGGTTTGTTTGCCATCGGGCAATTGCCAACCGGCGACAAAGATCCCTTCGCACTGCGACGTCAGGCCCTGGGGGTTTTGCGGATGCTATTGGAGTGCAAACTCGATTTAAGTCTCAACGAATTAATCGATTGTGGCTTGCGTGGACTTGAGCAAAAACAAACTCATCCGAGCGCAAGCGCAGATCTGATCCGATTTTTTAACGACAGGCTGGCGGTTTATCTTCGAGAACAAGGCTGGGCACAAAACCTCATTCAAGCCTTGCTCGCGCGACCACAAGCGCAGTTATATCGACTTCAGGAGCGGCTTAAAGCCTTGGAGGCCTTTAGTCGCGAAGAGGCTGCAGTCTCGCTGGCGGCTGCCAATCGGCGTATCGCTAATTTATTGCTGTCTCTTATACACATCTC
>OMIE01000087.1 GCA_900299025.1 Burkholderiaceae bacterium | reverse complement strand
GTGCTCCAAGTCGATCGCGCTTGGTCCCCAGTTTATGATCAACGGCCTGGCAAACCAAGGCTTGGCATCCAGATCCAATACGAAGAAGCTGATAACCGTGCTATTGCTGCGATGGCTGAACATGATGAGCGTGAAGCAGCAAGATCTACACCGACTATGTCGCTCGAATCAAATGGCAGACTAAGTCAGATCGAAAAGTTTCAAAGCCTTAACCATACAGGGCTGATATTAAGTATTCGATCAGAGCGCTTGGATGAGCTAGCGGCAAAGCCCTACGTAGGTCAATCAAAGGCTTGCAAGATCGGCCCACCCGACTACCCGGGCCCCATGCTGGCTTGCGTCGACCGCGACTACAGCATGCACGAGCGCGACGAAGCACCTCAATTTCACCGGAGCTGCCCGGTACATCGCTAACAAACTTAATCTGCCAGGAGACTTGAGTCCATGATCCACGTTCTTGCCGTCATTACCGCCAAACCCGGGCAACGAGATGCAGTACTCGAACATTTTCGTGCCAACGTACCAAGTGTATTGGCTGAAGATGGTTGCATCGCCTACGGCGCTGCGATTGATGTCGATGCCGGCCCCTCATTTCAAGCAAAACATGGGCCCGATAGCTTTGTGGTGGTTGAGCAATGGACAAGCATGGATGCCCTAAAGGCACACGCAGCAGCCCCGCACATGGCGAGCTATGCAGCGAAGACCAAGGATCTTGTTGCGTCCAGGCAGATTTACATCTTGAATCCTATTTAACGTCCGACAGATAAGTCCTGTTCAATGCCTGGTATCGAAGGTTTGAGTCATCACCCCCTGGGCTGCTGTCTGGCAGTCCTATGCCAGCCGGCTGCTAAGCGCAATAGCATTGGTACCTGGCACGATGGCCATTTGCGAATTCAATTATTAGCCGCACCGATCGAAGGCAAGGCCAACGAAAGCTTACAAAACCTGCTGGCTGGCTGTTTTGACCTGAAAAGGCGCGATGTGCAATTACTGAGTGGGGCGCACAACCGACGTAAACGGGTGCTGCTTCGTGGTATTCGGATGGAGCAAGCCAAGGACCGAATCGAGCAGTTGCATCGTGATCAAGCCTCTAAGTAGTTTGATGGCCTGCTCAAGCCCCAGGCTACTTGGTCCATTGGGCGTTGCCTGCATCAGCCTGTTTTTGCAGGCCTGTCACGTCAGGACGCCAGAATTTCATTGCAAACTTGCAGCGTCGCCCCGTGAAAACATGGAGGTAGCGATGTCACCGCTCGCCCTGAGGTTTGAGGATCGTTCATTCAGTTTTGTTGAAGAACGGGGCAATCAACGACTCTATCGCGAATCCTCATCCGGCCGCCTGCTGGTATTTGACCTGTCATCGATGCAGCTTAACGAATACGAGGCAGCTAAGAAGAGCAATGATGATGCTAACGATCAGGTTCAGCGCCATGCAATGCAAACGGAAGCGAGCAGACCGCTAGCACTCAGCTTTCACATGGCGACTCCACCCTCAAAACAATGGATATGCGAGCGCTACAAGATGCTCAGCGCTCGAACCACTACTTCGTTGGGCTAGCCTTTGCCGGTGCGGCAGCCGAGCGCTCGAGTACATCGCCACCGTAAGTGATGGTGATCTCACCACCGCTTTGCAGGCGTGACGACAAGGCTGCTCGGACTTTGTCTTCGAGCGATGGAACTTGAACATGACGCTGCTTAGCGCTCAGTTCAGCGGCGCTCGTCTGGGCAGCTGCCACGGGTACCGTTAAGCCGGGCGCGCTTGAAGCGGTGGGCGCAGCTTTATTTGCAGTCATTTGAGCGCTTTGTTGCGAAAGCGTGCTTGGTGTTAGCGCAGCTTGCTCTTGGGGTTTTCCACCTTGGACTACAGTGCCGGCCGCTTGAGGCTGGGGACCTGAGGGCAGCGCTTGCGCCATCGGTGGCTTGACCTGTATGGGATTCATGCTTGGCAAACCAACCGGGACCTCTCGCTCTTTTTGGCCCTTTTCATCCTTCTCAGGCGCAGCGCCTCCCGATCCGCCAGCACCCGATCCAGCACTCGAGCCACTTGAAGCCGACGACATGAGTGCCTTCGCCTTTGCACTAGCGACTTCCAACTCAGAGCTTGGCTTATCTTTGCTACCCGAGCTATCTGCAGAAGCCCCTGCGCCTGCTCCCTTGCCTGGACCAAAGCTTCCAACGCCCGACCATACAATCGCACTTGGTAAGGCAATGAACAAAAGGAGTAATGCAATAAGGGTTCGCCCAGGTGTCATGAATCTGCGAAAACGATCTAAAACCGACTCAACACGCATGCTTTTTCCCCTAAGTATTGGCGCCTTTCTCGGCCCCTAAAACCTGACCAAGATTCCGTGAAATTCGTTGAGTTATCGATAATAACAATCTTGACTTATCCAAACATCCTTGACGTGATGTCAATCATTTCGACTTTAAGGACCTAGTCCGCCACCCTGCGATCTCTTTGAAAGTGATCAATGTATGAATCAATCTTCATTTTGGCAAAGCCTCTTACCCCACCTCCGATTACTAGGTTATGGAGGATTATTACCTTTTGCCTCTTTCGCTCTCGGAGCAGGACTGCTCCCCAATGAGACCCATCAAACCCTCAGCTTGCTCATGCTGAGAGTTTATGGCCTGTCGATTGTGAGCTTCATTGGAGCTATCTCCTGGGGGCTGGCCATTGCGACACCAGAGCTTACCGACCAAGAGCGTCGATCGCTTCTTTATTGGAGCGTTGTACCTTCTTTACTTGGATGCGCAAGTTTCCTCTTACCTTCATCCGGTGCTTGTCTCACCTTGGCGATGATCGCCGCTCTCGCACTTGCGGTCGATTTACGAACCGCTGTGCAACTCAAGCTACCTGCTTCATGGCGCATTCTTAGGCTGCATTTATCGCTTGGCGCGATCGCATCGCTTGGCGCAGGCGCGTATGTTGCGCATATCAGTGGTCGATAATCCGCAACTTACCAAACTAAAACCGATAACCAAGTGCAGCGGACCAAAAGCCACCGCCACGGTGTCGATCCCATTGAAGGCTCAGATCTGCTACCAATAAGTTGAGGTGTAGACCGAAGGAAGGATTTGCTTCAAGCTCACTTGAGTGATGGCGAGCGGTATTGTCAAACAAAGCTGCAGCAAGACCGCCATCAAGGCGAAGACGACTGCGCAAAACACTATAAGCAGCCGTGACGCTAAGCGGGCCGAATCCCTTTGATCCGCGCAACTCAAGCATCTGTGAACCGACGCGAAGATCTTGCTCGTTGAGACTTTGACTCGCTGAAAGCCGAAGCCCGATGGCAGGCATCAGTATCGATCCTGGATGGAGCGCCCAGCGCCAATCCAAGCCCGCAGTCTGCGCACCAAAACCAGGCAGTCGATTCAAGCTAAGTCCAACATCCATATCCCAGGGCAAGCCTTTACCGACTCGCAAACCAGGTACCCAATAATGCGAAGCGAAGTCGGCTGATGGACTTGAAGCCATGGCACGTTGCCAAATGGGCCCGGAGGCGACACGGTAAGCGGTGCTTGTGACAGCAAGCTCAAAGCCGCTTAACCCCAAAGGTGTGGCGGGACTGAGTGCCCTAAAAGCAATGGCCTGACCAAGATCTGACGTCAGACGCTTGAATTCATGCGAACTCAGGGAAACCCTGTCAGCGCTTAAGCGCACTGCAAGCTGCGCATCAGCCACAAACTGCGCCTTTGCTTGAAAACTTGCCATCAGCAATAGGCTAGTAAGCCACAGCGAGCAGCGCCGCAGTTGGCGTTGACAACAAAAGGAAACTAGCCACGCACTTAGCATAAGCAAAGTATAACCCCTGTCGGCCTTTGAAACCCCAAGGTGGCTTTTGCCTTGCATACTTTTGATCTAACAACTAGACCGAAAGATATTTACGCTTGACCTCTTCGTTTTGATCTAAATCTTTGATCGTTCCAATGAACACATCGCGGCCTCGATCAATAACAACCGCGCGATCGGCCAGGCCAAGGCAGAAGTGTAAGTTTTGCTCTGCCAGCACAATCGTTGTACCCGCCAGCTTCAAATCGGCAATCAGACGTCCTATCCTTTGGACCATGATGGGTGCAAGCCCTTCACTGGGCTCGTCGAGCAAAAGCACGCTTGGATTGCCCATTAGGCAGCGGCCAACGGTCAGCATTTGCTGTTCGCCCCCAGACAATTGGCCTCCGAGTCGTTGCTTTAGCGGTCCAAGCAAGGGAAGCATGTCGTAAACCCGCTCAATTGTCCAGGGAAAATCGCCCTTAACCGAAGCCTTGATCGCTATCTGCAAATTATCGTCGACGGTTAAATCGGGAAAGATTTGTCGATCTTCAGGAACAAAACCTATACCCATTTTCGCGATTCGATGGCTTGCCATCGATTGCACATCAACGCCCTGTAACGCCACCTTCCCAGACTGAATCGGTAGTACACCTGCAATCGCCTTCATGGTCGTGCTTTTACCGGCACCGTTTCGGCCCAAGAGTGCAAGCGTTTCCCCCTCGTTAACCTGCAAGGACATATCGAAAAGTACCTGGCTCGATCCGTAGGAGACATTAATCGATGAGACCTTGAGAACCGACCGGCGTGCGCTGCCCGCTGCGTCCTTGTCAACGCCATCTGCTATGCCTTTTGGTAACTGCTCCTTGCTCATGCTAGGCACCTGGTGTTCCCAAATAGGCCTCAATCACTGCCTGATTCGTACGAATTTGGTCGGCTGTTCCTTCCGCAAGTAAGCGGCCATAAGAAAGTACGTGAATACGCTGCGACACTCTAGAAACAATATCCATATCATGCTCAATCAGCACGATGGTCAGTCCTCCCTTTTGCCAAAGTCGATAAACCGTATCAATCATTTGCTCACGTTCTTCCGGACCCATGCCAGCTACCGGTTCATCGAGCAAAAGCACTTTGGGCTTGAGCACCAAAGCAAGGGCAATATCAAGGAGCTTTTGATCGCCATGCGACAAATTGCCAGCAACAGTTGTCGCCTTTGAATCGAGTCCGAGCTGTTCCATGACCTCGAAGGCACGATCGCGGGTTTGTCGTAGGGGAAAGCTGCCGTGCATTTGAAGACTTCGACCGAGGGGCGATTGCAGGGCTCCACGAAGCGATTCTTCCACGGTTAAGCTGGCAAAAAGCTTTGCAACCTGAAATGCACGGCCGATACCCTTTTTCACGATCTCGGACTCTGAACATCCAACAATATTTTCGCCATCAAGCCAAACTTCGCCTTCGTCCGGCCGAATCGCACCTGTGATCAAATTAAAGAACGTTGTCTTTCCTGCGCCATTAGGACCGATGACAGCCGTGAGAGATTCGGCCGGAAAATCAATCGAGACCTGATCGGTCGCAACCACGCCACCGAAAGATTTACGAAGTCGCTCAACGCGCAGCATCGACTTAGCCATCAACTTGCCGCATACCCGCCGTAAGTCTGGCGCGAGGTGCCAACAAGCCAACCTGCGTCAACCGGTAGGGCAACCCCAGTAATCGCAGAAGCCTCCTCAGAAAGAAGAAATGCCACCGACTTTGCCACCTCGGACGGCTCAACAAGTCGTCCCATGGCAGCCTGCGAACAAAGTGCAGCCGGATCTCTATCCTTCCGATCGATCGCCTCCTGAAGTGCCTCAGTCAGCGTATAGCCCGGCGATACAGCATTAACCCGTATACCTTGTCTGCCCCATTCAGCGGCCAGGCATTGCGTCATTGACACCACGGCAGCTTTAGCAGGCGCATAGGCGTGTAACGGTACGGCGCGCTCTGCAGTAATCGACGCAATATTGACGATCGAACCACGCTTTCTGGCCAACATGCCCTGTGAAAACGCGACACAAGCGAGGTAAGTGCCACGCTGATCAATCGCAATGACCCGATCCCAAAGCTCAATCGGCAAAGCTTCTGGCGAAAGCCTTGGCTGCAAGATACCAGCGCTGTTGACCAGGGCTCCCACCGGACCATGTTTTGCTTCAATGAGCGCTGCGGTTTTCATCAAGGCTTGATCGTCTGCAACATCACAAGCGAAGGCTTTCACCTGTGGGAAGCGAGCCTGATGAAGCTCCCACCGACCTGGCAAATCGATTACGTGAACGCTTGCACCGCGTTGAAGCAAGAGATCTACGCAAGCCAAACCAATGCCGCTTGCACCACCGGTGACTACAACCGATTCAGAGCTAGTCATTAAGAACTCGCAGATCGTCGTTGCCATTGTTGAAGGACAAAATCTAGTACTCCTTTGCGAAAGCCAAGTGCAAACAGTAAAACCACAACGCCAAGCGCCAATCCGTGATACTCGGTCGTTCGAGTAATCACATCATTAAACATAAGCAGCAAACCGGCTCCCAGTAAGGGCCCGAGGAAGACGTGAACGCCGCCCATCATGATCATGAAAACTGCTTCGCCCGACATGGACCAGTAGGCAAAGTCGGGAAATGCACCCGATACAAACAAGGCCATCACCACACCACCGATTGAGGCAAACACACCGGCAAGCATGAACGCATAAAGTTTCACACGCCACACATTGATACCGAGGAATCGCGCACGCTCAGGATTGTCACGCACCATTCTGAGCGTGAAACCGTAGGGAGACTGCAAGACATAGCGCATGAGCAGGAGGCAAAGCACGGCGAGCGTCGCTGAGAAGGCATACAAATGTTGGGGATCTGCCAAATTCAAACCCAAGATCGGTGGCCTTGGAATGCCGCCCATCAACCCTTGATCACCACCTGTTAATGAAGTCCAGGTAATGATGATGCTATGTAACAACATTTGAAAGGCTAGACTCAAAAACGAGAAGTAGATCTCCTTTAACCGTACACAAATTGCGCCTACAACAAAGGCTAGCAAAGCGCTAAATACGATTGCCACCAGCATCGCTGCCGGAATCGACCATGACAATTTTTGTAAGGTCAAAGCAAACGCGTAAGCACCGCCACCAAAAAACATGGCGTGACCGAATGACACCATGCCCCCATAACCGACAAGTAAATTTAGGGAGGTTGCAAAAATGCCGAAGGCTGCGAGGCGAATGACAAAATCAATAACGATTGGCGATTTCACAAGTACCGGCAATAAACCGATAAATAGCAGTGCCATCAAGGCCCAAAGAAGGTCACGGCGCATACCTTGAGGCTTCATCAACGAGGCTCCTTGCCAAGCAAGCCACTCGGCTTAAGGATCAGTACAAGCCCCATGCCTAAGAACATAATGCCTTCGACAAACAGCGGAAAGCCTATAGACCCGAAGGAACGCAACATACCAATCAGCAAGGCACCGAGTAAGGCTCCACTCACGGATCCCATGCCGCCAATCACAGTCACGATGAATGATTCAATCAAGATTGAAAACCCCATACCCGGTGACATCGAACGAACAGGGGCAGCAAGTCCCCCGGCGAGTCCTGCGAGCAAGCCCCCAAGCGCGAATACCGCCGCGTAGACGAGGCTTGTATTGATACCAAGCACCGAGGTCATCGTCGGATTGTGCGCGGCAGCGCGAACGACTTTGCCCAACCGGGTTTTTGTGAGAACAAACCATAACAATGCTGCAATCAATGCCGCAGCCACCATCAGGTATAAATAAAATACTGGAATGATGCCCCCACCAATCATAAGCGGTGGCAGTTGAAAAGCCTCGGGCATGCCAAGGGATTGAAATTCCGCACCCCAGATGATTTTGACTGCGTCATCAAGAATGAGAATGAATGCATAGCAAACGAGTAACTGCATCAACACATCGGTACCGTATACCTTGCGCATGAAAAAGCGCTCGAATACAACCGCAAATAAGGCAACCCCCAAACCCGCAGCGAGGGTTGCAATCAAGTAGCTCCCAGTGGTGCGATATGCGGTGAGTGCAACATAAGCGCCCAACATATAAAAAGAGCCATGGGCAAAATTAATAACCTTTAAAACACCGAAGATAAGCGTGAGACCGGCAGCAACCAGGAAAAGCAAGGCCCCAACAATCAAGCCCGTGCTTGCCTGTGTGACGACACAGGAAGCAGAGGCAAGACACTCAAAAAGCGCGTTGATATCCATCGCTTGTGCCGATCAAAAAGGCTTAACGCTGCTCTAAGCCCAACCCTTTGATTTTTTCCACGCCGTCTCGAGTTCTATGATTTGCTTCCAACTGCCAGCAACTGGATTTGCCATATAAGGCTCCTTGGTTGCCAAGGCACCCCAGCCAACCGCGTAATTGATCACCGTGTGGTCTTCAGCACGCATGGTGATTTTTCCTTCTGCGCCAAACGGTGAATCGATGCTTAGTCCACGGAGAACCTCAGCCACCTTTTTGCTGTCGGTGCTATTTGCCTTGCGCATCGCCGCAATCAAAAGTTGCATACCCACCGCATTTTCCCACGACCAGTTAAGCGGTAGCTCTTTGAACTTTGCCGCGTACGCATCGGACCATTGATGATTAGCGGGTGTGTTGGGGAAACTTCTCAGGTAGCGATTACCGGAGTGTAGGTTTGCAGGAACACTTTTTACAGCGGTTAAGACCGCGTAATCGGCCATATTAACGGCAAAGAACTGGCGATCCTTGAATAATGCATAGATATTAGCCTGATCCATAAACGAAGTGAGATCACCACCCCAGAGTGCCGAATAAATTGCTTGCGGTTTACCTTGCAGCAATCGGGTAATGATTTCGCTATAGTCTGCTTGAAAGAGCTTTGGCCAGACCTGTCCGGTGACTTCGATATCTTTATTAAAATATTTCAAATATTCGAGAAACTCAGCCGTTGTATCCCGACCATAAGCATAGTCTGGCGATACCGACATCCAACGCCTAAGCCCTTTCTCCTTCGCAACTTGGGCAGCATAGGCGCCGCCAACGACCGCATCGTGGATACCCTGACGCGCACTGCGAAACGCAGTCGGCACCCGCAACTTCGGATCCGCTGTCAACGCGGATGTCTCCGAGTTGGTGTGCATCACAAGCACGCCGAGGTCGCGTGCGACCTCGTGAACTGCAAATGCACCTGATGAGGCCTCAGCATCGAGCAATAGTTCGCAACCATCGGCGGTGACGAGCTCGCGGGCCACACGCGCCGCTTCTTGCGGTTGCCCCTTCGAATCCCGAATGACTAGTTCAATCGGCCGACCATTCAGTCCACCAGCTGCGTTGAACTTTTCCACTTCCATTTTTGCCGCATTGCTTGAACTGATCCCGAGCATGGCAACACGACCCGAAAGAATGGTAGGCATGCCGATTTTGATCGGCTTATTCTGCGCTCGCGAAACAAAAGGTGCGGCAAGTGAAGAAGCGCCCATCACCGATGCAGAAAGCTTCAAGAGCTTTCGCCTTGTCGACCGAGACTTGGTGGTTGCTTTGGGATTAAATGAGGCACTCAGCGTTGCCGTCGACGGCGGCAGAAGGGCATCTTCTTCATCGTGAATTTGCTTAAGCATTTGCAGTCTCCTTTATCAGTTTATATTGCTTACCTTCGCGCAACAGCGCTGCACGCCTGCCTTGCTGGCTAGTCGGGATGATCGATAAGCGAAGAGTGTGAGCCCTCAGAACAGCGACTGGGAAGCCAAAGTTTCAGTAAATGAAACAAGCAATCAATTTGCCGATGAGTGGCACCTTCTAGCCGGCATGCGAAGCTCGATTAGTTTCGCTTATGCCCAAGTTTCATATGCATATCTCAAAAAGATCAGGGCTCACACGGCATCAGCGGCGATGATTCGCACGCCGAGTGACTACGATCAAGGACACCCTATATGGGAACGCTACAAAGCCCACATCACATCAAGCAGCCCAACCAACATCCAAGGGTATGGCTCCATAGGCTATCGAGGCAGTTTGCGAAAGTTCTGGTATTTATATTGCCAAGCTTATTTGGCTTAGCTGCAGGCGCTCAACAACGAGATGCAAACACTCAACAGCGAGAGCCCGCATCAGGCTTGACTAAAGTCTCAGTTAAGCCGTTGATCAGCGCAGAGGAGTTGAATAAGCAACTCGAACAACCCTTGCTTCGGATTATTGACATTCGTTCTCCCCAAGCCTACTTCACGGCACACATACCAGGCGCCTTGAATGCGCCCTACGGCACATGGAGAGGCCCCGCTAGCAATCCAGGTGAACTGCCCAGTATTGAACAGCTCACGGCGCTCGTACAATCCTTAGGTCTTACAGCGGCGCACCACATTGTGGTGACATCGCATGGTGATGATCCAACCGATTTCGGATCCGCCGCAAGAGTTTATTGGACCTTGAAAGTACTTGGCCTTGAGCGTCTCTCGCTACTCAATGGGGGCATGAAGTCTTGGAATCAGGCCGAGTTCCCAACTGATCCTGGCACCCATAGCGTTCCTAAAAGTCAGTATGTTCCAAGCATTAATCGATCGATGTTAGCTGGGCGCGATGAGGTTTTGGCCTTGATTGGAAACCCACAGGCAAAGCTCATCGACGCGAGACCCGCAGCCTTTTTCCTGGGCGAGACGCGGCATGGCGCGGCCCTACAGGCTGGTACGCTAAAAGGCGCCTCCAATATCGAACATGATCGCTGGTTTGCCGCAGGCACTGCGCGTTTTGGCAGCGAACAACAGGCAAAAAGTATCCTGGCGAGCAGCGGTATCCAGGCAACGACACAGGTTGTATCGTTCTGCAATACAGGTCACTGGGCAGCTACGAATTGGTTTGCTTTGTCGGAGGTCCTGGGACAGAAGCAGGTTAAGCTCTATCCCGGATCGATGGTTGAATGGACCCAGCAAACCGAAGCACTGCCTATGGATCATGTGCCAAACCGCCTTAAGGCTTTGCTGATTGACGCAAAATTATGGGCTGACAAGCACTTTTGATCGCAAGTTTGACCCAACAGCCGACAGAACTTACAAACACATGCAACCGCAAAGCCATGTTTAGCTTAAGAGGATTTGCGCTGCCAACGATCTGTGGCGTGTTTTTTTTTGGTGTTGCCGCGTTTGTATCTATTCGCCAAGCTGTTCTATTTCTTGTCGGCATTGGTCTTGGTAGCTGCCTTGCCGCCGCCCGCTTCGGATTCACCACCGGTTGGCGCGAACTCGTACGCGCAAGAGACCCGCGAGGGGTATTTGGTCAGGCTCTTTTGCTGCTCTTGGCAAGCGCCATGGCGCTGCCTTTGCTTTCGCAATTTGAAGAGTTGCAAAGCGCTGCTGGCCCCATCGGCGTGAGCCTGCTTGTTGGTGCTTTTGTGTTTGGTGCCAGCATGCAAATCGCTGATGGCTGCGGCTCGGGGACGCTTTACAAAGCGGGGATGGGCTACGCACTCAACATCGGCATCCTACCCTTATTTGCTTTGGGAAGCTTTCTCGGCTCGGTGCACCTACCCTTTTGGCTAAGCCTTGGCGGTATGTCACCGATCTTGCTCCTCGATCACTTTGATGCCGGCCTGAGCTTTACCCTGACTGCTTCGTTCTTGATAGGGTTACTCGTAATGGTCAGACTTTATGTTGGGCCAAGTAAAATCTGGATCAAAGCAAACTGGGTCTACGGTGCCATTGGATTGGCAATCTTCGCAACCATTAATCTCATACTCGCAGGTCAGCCTTGGGGCGTGGTTTATGGCTTTGGACTTTGGGCAGCCAAACTCGCGGCGGCAGGTTCGCTCTTTGATCCGAGCCAGCACAGCTTTTGGGGCGCAGCACAACACCAAGAGCGACTTCGTGAAAGCGTGCTACTCGATGTCACATCCATGACCAATATCGGGATTCTTGCAGGCGCCTACTTGATACAGCAATGGAAGCAACGAAGCGATATCAAGGCGTCGACTCAGCAAACCCCGCGTCTTAGTCCCAAACAATGGATCATTGCTTTACTGGCGGGATTAATCATGGGCTATAGCTCGAGACTGGCCTTTGGCTGTAACGTCGGCGCAATGTTAAGCGGCATATCAACGGGTAGTCTCCATGGCTGGATTTGGCTATGCCTTGCATTTTGCGGGACGCTTATTGGCATCCGACTTAGAGAGCGCTATGGATTCTAAACATAAAAGCGCCCTTCTTTTCTGGCTTGCGCTGGCGCTATTCATTACCTGGGATTTCAAGCAGTCTAAAGCAATCGATCTACGTTTTGAGGCCCCCTTAATTGCCGCGGGATCTGGTAAAGCAAGCGCAGGAGCGCATTGCGCAAGCGTTGGGCGATAAGCCCCAAGCGCAAAACAGGCCGCTGATAAAGAAATCAGCGCCTTTCGGAAAACTCGTTCAGGATAAAAACCCGGCGCGACGACGCAAGGGTGCCTGCTGAGGCAAATCGCAAAGCTTCACCTGATCACTAGCGCGTAGTCGAGCATTGCCAAAGCCTGTCATCCAAGCCCTTCGCATCTCGCGAGGCGCAAGTTCATGAAGCGCATCAAGCGCTTCATCGCTTGGCTCATCCTCAAAGAACGCTCCCCAGGCATGCTCGCGGCGAATTTGTTGATACATACGAAAGGCTATTTTCGTGCGGCATCAGCATCAGGCGCATCAATCTGAAACACATTCATGCGATTAAGAATAGGGTCTGGAATCGCACGCTCATGATTCGCAGTGGTCACCCAAATCACACCGCTTGCGTCGATCGGTACCTCAGCAAACTCATCAACAAAATGCTGCGCACTGTCATGTTCTAATAAACTGTACAGTGCACCGAGCGGATCATATTGAGCTTCGGTCGCAGCCTTGTCGATCTCATCAATCACAATCACCGGGTTGGCAAACTGACCCTCGACCAATGCTTCGAAGACCTTTCCTGGCCGTGAGCCTTTCCATTGCGATGAAGACCCAGAAAGTAACCATCCAGCCGTCATCGAACTCATCGGTACAAGATTCATACCCGTGCCGAGCAACTCAGCCATCTGTCGCGCAAAATGGGTTTTCCCCACACCGGGCGGACCCAGCAGCAACATGGGCGTCATTTGCAAACTATCGCTACAATCCTGGCTCAAAGCAAGGTGACGCTTTACTTCATCGAGCGCCAACCTAAAATTCGGCAGACTTTCGTAGAGTTCATCCATCACCGGGATCCCTGAGGGTTTGACTGAGAAGCGCTCAGGTCCTGTTTCAAGCATGCGCTCGTAAGTATTGGCAAGGGTCTCTCGCTCTTTAAGCGATCCGGAATCACGCAGCCGCTGGAGCTTGCGCTCAACGTCTTGAGGCTTAAACACAGCGCGCATGTTGGCAATCGGAAAACGGATCGGCAATCGCGAAGCTGCACCGGAATCGTGATTGCTTGCCTGCATAAACCATCTCCCTCTTCAAAACAATGGATAGTTTCCTCATCCAGGATAATCAGGCTTTGGCTTGTGGTCAACAAGCTCGTTCCGCCCAGGCTCGAGCGAAACAGCTCAATCGAGCAAGGTCGACTGAAAGGGAATTGTGATGGGATATAAGGCAATTGTGATTGGAGCACTAGGAGTCATCGGACGTTATATCGTCGAAAGGCTTGAGAAAGACCCAAACTGGGAAGTGATCGGGATTTCCCGGCGCAAGGGCACAAATCGCCAAAGGGTTCAGTACTTGGCGCTTGATGTGCTCGATCGCAGGCAGTGCGATCAAGTCATTGGTTCGCTTGAGGGAATCACCCATGTTTTTTACGCAGCGTTTCAAGCCAGCCAGGGTCCTGCCTCTAGCTATGCAAGTAATATCGATGTGAATCGTGACATGCTTGTTAATTCGGTCAGTGCGGTCGCTACACATCATGCAAGCTTAGAGCGGGTTGTTCTCGTTACTGGGACGAAATACTACGGCGTTCATCTTGGACCGATTAAGACGCCTGCGCGTGAATCAGATCCGCGGCATATCCCACCCAATTATTATTTTGATCAGATCGATTGGCTGACGGATTTTCAGTCAAAGGCTTTGCAAGACGATTCGCTTGCCGCAAGAGCATGGGATTGGGTTGAGTTACGCCCTCAGACGCTATGTGGCTTTGCCCCAGGGACCGCCATGAGCATTATTCCGGTGATTGCGGTTTACGCAGCACTTTGCAAAGATCTTGGACTGCCGCTTCGATTTCCTGGCAAGCACGGCGCTTGGACATCGCTCTATCAGGCAACCGATTCGGCGCATTTCGCCGAAGCTGCACTTTGGGCTGCGCTCGAGAAGCGAGCATCGAATGAGGCATTCAACATTACCAACGGTGACTATTTCCGCTGGTGCAACATTTGGCCGAGCATAGCGAAGGTTTTCGAGATGCCTTGGGATCAACCCCAAACGATCCATTTAAGCCAGCAAATGCCGGCTTTGAAGGCCAGGTGGCAAAAGCTTCAAGAACGCTATCAATTACAAACCATTGCCTTTGAAGATCTTGTTGCGTGGCCTTTTGGAGATTATGTGTTTGGCTCGGACTGGGATGTCATGACATCGACCATCAAGGCAAGGCAATATGGTTTTCATCAGGTAATCGATAGCGAGCAAATGTTTATCGATCTGCTCAGTGCATTTCGACGCGAACGCATCGTGCCTTAGCGAGCGCGCGGTGCATTTAGGACTTTGTTGACGTGCTTAACTTAGCTTCTTCAGCAATCAACTCGCGTAACTGAACTTTTGCAATTTTTTCAAGCGTCGATCGCGGAAAATCATCAAAAATTTTGATGGATCGGGGCTGCTTAAACGATGCAAGCTGACGAGCACAAGCATCTTGAACAGCAGCTTCAACCGCTCGCTGATCCTGGTTCGGTGCAAGACGCAAACAGGCGACAGGTACTTGATCAAGCATTGGATCTGACTTGGCAACCACAGCGACTTCAATCACACCGGGCACAGCCATGATCACTCGTTCAATTTCAGAGGCAGCAACATTCTCACCACCAACCTTGAGCATATCTTTAGAACGATCTGAGAAAAAATAAGAGCCATCTTCACCGATTCTTACAAGATCACCAGTTAGAAAATAGCCTTCCTCGTCAAATGACGCCTGCGTTGCCTCAGGATTATGCAAATACTCTGAAAATAAACTTAGTCCCCTGACACCTCGTATCGATAGCTCGCCGATTTCTCCTGGCCGTGCTTCGCGACCGTCGGTTAAGACACGAATCTCATATTCGGGTGCAGGGCGACCAATCGACAGCGCCGTGTTTGGCATGCCGGGCACACCAGTGATGCCATGGGTAATGGTTTCGGTCATACCCCACCAACCCACCGTTTGAACACCAAAGTAGCTATCTTGAGGGGGCGCGCAGACCGAAGATCCCCAAAGTCGGTAGTGGTGATGTGTCGGGCGATCGTGTTGTGCGAG
The DNA here is from genome assembly GCA_900299025.1 of Burkholderiaceae bacterium. Classification (GTDB taxonomy): domain Bacteria; phylum Pseudomonadota; class Gammaproteobacteria; order Burkholderiales; family Burkholderiaceae_E; genus UBA3064. Next base: position 8,788 of record OMIE01000087.1, on the reverse strand, counting down.
TGCACGAATACAAAACTGCACCAAGGAGGCGAAGCTACACCGATGCTTCAACGAGATCGGCCAAAATCGGCTCGCAGAAAATCGCGGCATCACGACAGCACTCGCTCCAGCCCATAAGCTAGCGAGCATCGAATAGGCTTGCGCATTGGTGTGAAACAAGGGCAGGCTCACAAGCTGAATATCCTCGTGAGTAAGCCCTTCGTGAAGCGCATTGATGCGTGCCCCCCAAAGCGCATTGGCATGAGTCCAACAAACTGCTTTAGGACGCGAAGTCGTACCTGAGGTATATTGGACTGAAAATCGTAACAATGGATCAGGCTCGCGAGCAGGCAATTGATCCATCGGGGCGTCGATACTGTCAAAACAGTCCTCCCAAGAAGGTGCTTGTTGGCCTGCGTCTGCTCCCTGATCGGTTTTTGTAACGGCAATCCAGCGCAAATGTTTACAGGCTTGATTGACTAACCCAGCAAAGCGTGGCTGGGTAATGGCGGCAACCGCAGCCGAGTGTTCTGCAAAGTAACGAAGCTCATCCTCGCTGGATTTTGCGTTGGTTGTGACGGCCACAGCACCAAGCCATGCGCAAGCAAACCAGGCGATAACAGCCTCAGGACAATTGTCTAAGTGGACAAGCACATGATCGCCGCAACGGATGCCACGGTGATAAAGGCCTGCCGCCGTCCTTTGGATTCGATCGACAAAAGATTGGTAGCTAAAGACAGCCGAGTCCCCTTCAAAGGGCTCCCAAATGAGGTAAGGATGTTCCTTAAAGCGCCGAGCTTGGTGATCTAATAAATGTCTTATGTCCATCCCATTAAAGGGATGATGATGGGGTCGAATCAAGTGTTTTTGGTACCCAGAACCCACGGTGTCTCTCCAGCAAAGCTTTTGTTCATGCTTCAATGAGCCCATCGAAAATTATCAGGGCAAATGCGTATTTCGCAAGGAGTCAAGGTATGGATTTGGAACTCAAGGGTAAGCGGGTCCTAATTACAGGTGCAAGCAAAGGTATTGGCCTAGCCTGCGCTTCGCATTTCATTGAAGAAGGCGCAAAGGTTTGCATCGTGTCGCGTTCAAAGGCAAATCTTGATACCGCTATGATTCATTTAAGGTCGCTAGCATCGCAGGGCACGCTTAAGCAGGGCCATGATGAGCATTCAATCCATAGTCAGGATCTGATCAGTCACAGCGCCGATCTTTGCGTGGCCGATCGAGCGCAGGCTCTTGTCAGTTCACTTGAGCAATCGTGGGGCCCGATTGACATCTTGGTTAACTCGGCTGGGGCCGCAAAACGCACCCCAGCACCTGAACTAAGTCCGCAGGCCTACGCCGACGCGATGCAGGCGAAGTACTTTAGCTATGTGCACGTGATGGACCCGTGTATCAAGGCCATGGCTAAGCGCGGCTATGGTGTCATCGTCAACGTGATTGGTGCAGGTGGCAAAGTCGCAAGCCCCATCCATATTCCTGGCGGAGCTGCCAACGCCGCGCTTATGCTGGTAACTGCCGGACTCGCAAATGCCTATGCACAACAAGGCATCCGAGTAGTCGCCGTCAATCCAGGACTGACGCTGACGGCTCGCCTCGAGGAAGGTCTGATCGCCGATGCTCGGGCCCAGGGTATCAGCGCAGAGGAAGCACAACGAAAAGCGACTGCCAAAATCGGCTTAGGGCGGGTTGCAAGGCCCGAAGAAGTGGCCGATACGGTCGTCTACCTCGCAAGCGCTCGCGCTAGTTATGTTACGGGCGTGAGCATTGCCATGGATGGCAGCTCAACGCCTTTGATTTAAAAGCACGTCCCTGCCGTTGATGTCATAGCAGCGCCTCGCCTTTGATCTAATATTTAGATATCATTGCCAGAACTTTCCTGGCAATGAATCAGCCGAACATCGCTTGTTTTATAAGGCTTGACCGCCATCAACTGCAATCGTTTGACCTGTCACCCAGGAGGCAAGATCGCTTGCCAAAAACGCAGCGACGGTCGCTACTTCTTCGGGGCGTCCATATCGCCCTGAGGGAATACTGGACAGAATTCGCTCATAAAGCTTTGGATTATCACGCTTGGCAACATCCCAAGTCCCCCCTTCAAAAAATATAGAACCCGGAGCGATACAATTCACTCTAATCTTTTTTGAAGCAAGAAGCAGTGCCTGGGTTTGAGTGTATTCAATGAGTGCTGCTTTCACTGCACCATAGGGTGGCGTCCTGACACTTGCCCCTAAGCCCGAAATCGAAGAGATATGAATAATGCTGCCACCTTGCTTTTCCAGTGAGGGCATCGCTGCATGACAAGCACGTACCGTTGCCATGAGATCGATTTGGATACTGGCAGCCCAGCCAGCCTCATCATCTGTTCGGCCGAAGCCTGACGCATTGTTAACAAGACAGTCGATACCGCCAAGAACATCTTGCGCCTCACCAACCCAACGCTTGATCGCATCGGCGTCACCGAGATCGCAGGCGCTCGCCAAAACTTTGCCGCCATGCTGTTTCAAACTTGCCGCAGCTTGATCGAGCGCTGCCTGCGATCTCGCACAAATCGCGACATCGGCCCCCGCCTTGGCAAAGGCCTCAGCAATTGAAAAGCCAATACCCCGACTTCCGCCGGCAATGAGCGCTTTTCTACCTTTAAGATCAATCTTCATAACACCTCCTAAAACATCTATTTTGCCTCTCGTGCTAGCCTACGCGGGCCAAGTTGCTCGATCGACAAGCACAAACGTCCCGAATTTCACAAACTCGAAACCCGCCCCTGCTAGGAGTTGTTGATAGGTATGCAAGGCCCCGATCGCAATTCCAAGCACCAACAGTTGGTTGAGGCACAACGCTATTACTACGCCTGGCGCAGCTTTCCATTATTTATCGCAGCTTTCGTCGCAGGCGCGGCACTTGAGGTAGCGTCCGCATGGCAGCCTTCGACGGCGCTTCAAGCGGCTGTCTGGAGTGGGTTTGCGCTTGTCTGTTTACTTTGGGCACTATGGATTCACCATAAACGGGCCAAGACTGATCGACACACATCGGAACTGCCGCCAAGCGAAACACAAAAAGAAAAGCAACTCCAACATCTCCTGCTTGCTGTTGGAAGTCTAGTCGGACTCGGATGGTTTGGACTTTTCCCTGCGAGCGAGCGACATGCAGTCAGCTTTGTGCTTTTTCACACAGGATATTTACTGATTTGTCTTTTGTGTTTAGGAAGCTTAAAGCGCCTTTTTCTCATCGCAAGCATTCCTGCCCTATTGCCTATTCCTGCAGCACTGATCATTTACCACGATCTTGTCGGGCTAGCGCTTCAGGCCACGATGCTCTTGATTCCGGCAGTCATGCTGGGCTTTCAAAGCCGGCTCGAAACCATGATTACCGAGCTGCTTGAATTGCGATTCAGTCACCTGGAACTACTCGATGATTTACAAGCGCAACGCGATGCTGCGCACCAGGCAAACTTGGCCAAGTCGAGTTTTCTAGCCACCGCAAGCCATGATTTACGGCAACCGATGCATTCCCTGAATCTTTATTTGGCATCGACCGCAGCCTATCCCTTGTCGGACGATCTTCGCGACATGGTCAAGCGCATGCAACAGTGTGCTGGCTACATGAATGAAATGTTTGATTCGCTGCTTGATATCGCGAGGCTCGACGCACAAGTGATTGCGCCTCGGATCGAAGCAATCAGCCTAGCTTCGATTATGCTGCGTTTGCAAACCGAGTTTCAAACGATTGCTGATGCGCGAGCTATCGAATTGAGATTTAGCGCAGCGCCGGGACTCGCTGTACTAAGCGATTCGGGCATGCTCGAGAGGATTTTGCGAAACCTGATATCAAACGCTCTCAAATATACGAAAATTGGAACAGTTCAGGTGATTGCCAAGCAACGTGGAAATCGCGTCAGAATTGGTGTCATCGACTCGGGGCCTGGCATACCAAAAGCCTTGAGAAGGCGGGTTTTTGAGGAGTTTGCAAGAGTTCGCGAAGATGGGCTTGCCGAAGGACCGAGAGGCTTTGGCCTAGGTCTTGCCATCGCAAGGCGGCTTGCCGATACGCTCGGTATTGGACTTCGCTTGAATTCAAGTCCATTTCGTGGATCAAGTTTTTGTATCGATTTACCGGCTGCACCCTTTGCCCAACTCAAGCTAGGACTTGAATCAAGCCAAACAACCGCTTCGCTTGCGGGTCAGCTCGTTCTTGTTGTGGATGATGATCTTGAAGTGCTTACCGCGATGACATTAATGCTTACCTTGCAGGGCTGCCGAATTTTGGCAGCCGGCGGCTTTGATGAAGCTTTGCAACAATGTGAACGCATGCAGGACAAACCTTCATTACTTGTTTGCGACTATGCCCTAGGACCCGAGCGCGACGGACTGCAACTGATCGAACGCATCCGTGATGAATTCAATCACGAAATCCCAGCGGTTCTCGTCACTGGCGATACATCACCACAACATGTCGCGTTGTTTGCTCGCGCAGGCGTGGAAGTGCTTCACAAGCCGGTTCATCCGGACACCATGATCGAGGCAATGCGCCGCGCGCTTCAGTCGAAGTGAATGCGCCTAAACAGCGAGTTTTGTTCAGTCGAAAAGACCGCGCCTAAGCAGCGGTTTTTGATTGGTGAAAGGGGAAATCTCGACCTGGAGCCGCTGCAAAAAGGCTTTGGGTGTAGGCGTGCTTAGGCGCACTAAACACCTCAAGCGCCGCGCCATATTCAACGACCTCGCCTTTTGACATCACCACAATGTCATCGCAAACCTGGGCAGCAACCCGCAAATCATGCGTTATGAAAAGCATTGCAAGATTGAGGCGCTGCCGAATTTCCTCTAGCAATTCCAAGACCTGCGCCTGCACACTAACATCAAGCGCTGAGACTGCCTCGTCCGCAATCAATAGCTCCGGTTCCATCGCAAGCGCGCGCGCAATGCTGATACGCTGCCTTTGCCCCCCTGAGAACTGATGCGGATAGCGATTTAAGACCGACGGATCCATCCGTACCCATTCCATCAAGGAGCGCGCTCGCTTGGCCGCCTCCTCGCGTGAAAGGCCGAAATTCATTGGACCTTCCATGATCGTCTCGCCAACGGTCCTACGTGGATTCAACGATCGATATGGATCTTGGAACACAATCTGTACCCGCTTACGCAGGGCACGCAACTTGGCTCCGGAAAGCTTGGCCAAGTCATCGCCCTCGAGGTCAATCGACCCTGCGCTCGGATCAATTAAGCGCACGACGCATCGGGCAACCGTTGACTTGCCGGAGCCAGACTCGCCAACGATCCCAAGCGTCTCACCTTTGCGAATAGTGAAATTGACCGCTTTGGCCGCGTGAACCTCGTGTCGTTTCGAGCTGAACCAACCCTGACCACCGTAGGTTTTGTCGAGCCCCACTACTTGCAAGACGATTGGCGCATCCGTCTGCCGAGCCTTGGCCTTGGGGTGAATACCCGGTACCGCTGCAATCAGCATTTTGGTGTAGTCATGCTGCGGCCGCATCAAAACATCTTCCTTTGGGCCCATCTCAACGAGATCACCCAATCGCAGCACAGCGACGCGATCGGCAATTTCGGCAACTACACCGAAATCGTGCGTGATAAAAAGTACACCAGTGCCATGCTTCCGCTGCAACTCACTGATGAGATGCAAAATCTGTGCTTGCGTGGTTACATCAAGTGCTGTTGTGGGCTCATCGGCAATCAAAAGCACAGGCTCAAGCACCAAAGCCATAGCGATCATGATGCGTTGGCGTTGACCGCCCGAGAGTTGGTGCGGAAATGCCTGGAACATGCGCTCAGGATCAGGAAGCGCAACCTCTTCGATAATCGCAAGGATCTTCTTCTTGCGCTCGGATTCACTGAGCGTTGTGTGTGCCCGCAAGACCTCATCAATTTGTTCGCCACAACGCATGACCGGATTGAGCGCGGTCATCGGCTCTTGGAAAATCATCGACATCCGGGTTGCACGTAGTTCGCGCAATCGACTCAAGGGTGCGTGCGTAATATCTTCGCCCTCAAGCAGAATCTTTCCCTCGGTGACTGGTAGTGACTTAGGTAACAAACCCATTACCGACTGGGCGATCACTGACTTACCTGAGCCCGATTCACCAACCAGGCAAACAATCTCTCCGCGACCAACACTAAAGTTGACTGCCGCCACTGCGTGCTTGCGATCGCCCTCCGATGGCAGAGCGATATACAAATTTTGCACTTCTAAAACTGCGGTCATAGTCGCTTTGCCATCTTGGGATCGAGGGTATCGCGCAGACCGTCACCAAGAATATTGACAGCCAAAACCGTGATGGCTAGAAAGATGCCTGGGAAGAATATGTTGTGCGGATACTGGATAAATTGAGGACGACCCTCTGCCATGATGTTGCCCCACGTGGGAATATCGGGCGGTAATCCGACACCTAAAAACGAAAGAATCGCTTCAACCAAAATCGCAGCAGCACAAATATACGTACCCTGCACCACCAGCGGTGCTACCGTGTTTGGAAGAATATGAAACAGCATGATTCTCCATGTTGGCGTGCCAATGGCAATCGCAGCCTCCACGTAGGGCTCTTCACGGATTGATAACACCAGCGAACGGACCAAGCGAGTTACCCGAGGAATCTCTGGGATGGTGATTGCGATAATGACCGTGGTGATACTGCCGCGCCATAGAGCCACCAAAGCTATAGCGATAAGAATAGAAGGAATCGCCATGAGGCCATCCATCACACGCATCACCACCGAATCGACCCAGCGGATGTAGCCCGAAAGCAGTCCAAAAACAATACCAAGCGCAAGTGAAGCGAGCGCCGTAAGCAAGCCAACAAGCAGCGAAACCTGGGTGCCATAAATGACTCGGCTATAAATATCGCGACCAAATGAGTCAGAGCCCATCAAAAACTGATGCTTGAGTACTTCGCCTTCAAGCGTCATGATTTCGCCGAATTTACCTGGCAGCAGATCGCGACTTGCCGCGTCAAAAAGCGTCGGATCCACGGTGCCGAGGCAAGGAGCAAAAACCGAAATAAAAATCAATATAAAGAGAAAAATTGCCCCGAAGCGAACCGAACCATTGGCTCGCATGCGTTGCCAAGCTGACTGCTGCGGTCTTACCGAGGCGGCTTCGACCGATAGGCTTGATGTATCTCGTTGTGCCATCGCAGATTAGGCCTTGTCCTTAGTAACGAATGCGAGGATCAAAGAAAACGTAGGACAGATCAACGAGCAGATTCACCAAAACATAGACCAGTGAAAAAAACAGAATCACGCCCTGAATGGTTGGAAAGTCCCTGGCAAGTACAGCATCGACAGTAAGTCGCCCGAGACCTGGAATCGCATAAACCGACTCGGTAACCACCACGCCACCGATAAGCAACGCAATACCTATGCCAATCACCGTAACAATCGGAATCGCCGCGTTGGCAAGCGCATGTTTGACCAAGACCTGCGACTCCAAAAGACCCTTAGCTCTTGCGGTACGGATGTAGTCTTCGCCCAAAGCTTCAAGGACCGAGGCACGAGTCACACGGGCAATAAGCGCGATGTATATCACTGACAAAGTAACTGCCGGCAGGATCAAATGATAGATATAAGGACCAAATCCATCCGCCATTCGCTTATAGCCCTGCACCGGGAACCAACCAAGCTTCACCGATAAAAGCCAGATCAGTATATAAGCCAGTACAAAAACCGGGACGGAAAAACCCATCACTGAAAAACCCATCAATACGCGATCGAACCATCCGCCAAAGCGCCATGCTGCGAGTACACCGAGCGGTACAGAAACAAGCACGGCAATCACAATCGTGAGTGCAGCAAGCGACAGGGTCGGCTCCAGCCGCTGGCCGATAAGATCGATCACCCTGATTTTGAAATAAAAGGACTCGCCTAAATCACCCAAAGCCATCTGCTTGAGCCAGATGCCGAATTGCACAAGTAGGGGCTCTTCAAGCCCTAAATTGGCACGGATTTGCGCAATTTGCTCGGGCGATGCGGCATCACCGGCGAGGATTGCTGCCGGGTCGCCAGGCGTAAGTCGCAACAACATAAACACCAAGACTGCCACGACCGCGATAGCGGGAATCGTGGCGAGCAGCCGTTTGAGAATATAAGCAGTCATGCGTTTAAGAATACGGCAACTGATTGACCAAGTGCGGCCTTTCTTGAACCAGTCGGCCCGTTCTAAGCCCTAGACAGGTACAACATGAGAAGGCATGCAGAAAGCACCAAGTCTCTCTGTTAATCGATAGATCGATCAACAGAGCTTGACAGTCAGGTCAGTTCTTCTTAATACCCCAATAAACATTCGATAAGCCGGAGACGTTGACGCCCGTGATATTTTTCCTAACCCCAACGGGCTGCACATACTCACCAAGTGGTGCATGGGTAGCAACTTCAAAAGCACGAGTCTGAATCTGATCGCTTAACTTCTTTTTGGCGCCATCATCGGTTGCTCGCAAAAACTGCGAACGTAAGTCCTCAAGCTTCGTATCCTCGCCCCAGCCGAACCAACCGGCCTTTAGACCGCGTGCATCCAAGGCAGCGTTGTTGATGGGGCTCCAAATATCGGGAGCTACCCACGCTGTACAGAACATATGCCACCCACCATCTTTGGGCGCATCTTTCTTGGCACGTCGCGAGACAAGGGTTTGCCAATCCATAGCTTGCAAGTCGACCTTAAAGCCGGCCTGCCTCATGAGCTGTGCAGCAACATCGGGCAACTTACCGATCGATTGCAAATCGGTCGGCTTCATGATGACAACCGGAGTGCCGTCATATCCCGACTTTTTCAAGAGCTCTTGAGCCATCTTCATATT
>OMIE01000086.1 GCA_900299025.1 Burkholderiaceae bacterium | reverse complement strand
GCTCTGAGCGCCTGACAACCCGACTGAGCGAGTTAGCAGGACTTGTTCTGGCGGAGAGAGCGGGATTCGAACCCGCGGTACGCTTTGAAACGTACACACGCTTTCCAGGCGTGCGATTTAAACCACTCATCCACCTCTCCGGTAGGGCGGATTATACGTGAGCGCCTTGAGTACAGGGACTAAGGATCAGACCCCGCGTTACGGGCGCTCGCCACTGGCTGAACGCGCATGCTACCCGCGGGCTGGAATTGGTGCTATAGACTAATCGCCAGTCTTCAAGTACCTTGGATTTGGGACGAAGCAGTGTTGTGCCGAAGACTGCTTCAGGGCCTCAGCGTTGCTTAAGACACTTTTTTAGATCGATGAACTGGAGCCAAAACGGCTATGACAAATAGATCAGAACTTGACGCGAAAGATTCGTCACCATCCAAGGCTGACTACCAGCCGCCGAAAGTCTGGACTTGGAACAAGGCCAATGGCGGGCGATTTGCCAACATCAATAGGCCTATTTCGGGACCGACTCACGAAGCCGAGTTACCCGTCGGAGTTCATCCTTTGCAGCTTTACTCCTTGGGAACGCCCAACGGCGTTAAGGTCACCGTAATGCTCGAGGAGCTACTTGCGCTCGGCTACGCCGATGCCGAGTACGACGCCTGGCCGATTCGGATTGGCGAAGGTGAGCAATTCGGCACGGGCTTTGTCGAGATCAACCCTAATTCCAAGATACCTGCACTCGTCGATCGAAGTGGACAAAAGCCTGTTGCTGTCTTTGAATCAGCCGCCATATTGTTTTACCTTGCAGAAAAATTTTCAGTATTCCTTCCCGCAGATCATCCTGATCGAAGCCGATGTCTATCATGGCTTTTTTGGCAAATGGGAAGTGCTCCGTACCTCGGCGGTGGTTTTGGCCACTTCTACGCTTATGCCCCAAGCAAGATGGAGTACCCGATCGATCGGTTCACCATGGAAGTGAAACGTCAGATGGATGTCTTAGATCGATTGTTGGCCGACCAAGCATTTATCGTGGGCGATTCTTATAGCATCGCGGACATGGCCATTTGGCCATGGTACGGTCAACTAGCCCTCGGCAGGCTTTACGGTGCTGCGGCGTTTCTTGACGTTGAAAGCTATAAACATTTGCTGCGCTGGGCGCGAGACATTGGCGCTCGACCTGCCGTTCAACGAGGTAGGCTTGTCAATAAGCTGACCGGGGACTCAGACACTCAAGTGCCCGAGCGGCACAGCGAGGCTGACTTTCACGGCAAGCGCCTCGCTTGAAAAAAGGGGCTTATCACGCCCCTTCTATTTGGCTCCTTAGCCGGCGATCAGCTTGGTGATTCGCTCTTGATTTGCGGCGATTTTCTTATGGTTTTCAAGAATGCTCTGGCGACGCTCATAGATTGCGTCTGCGTTCTTTAGAATCGCCGCCCGATTACTTTCGACTTTTTCCATCACGGCGTCGATTTTTGCGCGGTTGGCCGTGGCGCGCTCTTGAATCTCTACAATTCTTGAACTGTTCGATGCAATGCGCTCTGCATTCGTTTCTGGGGTCGCCTGCTCGGGATGCAGGTCGCCGTCAAGCCATTTACGGTTTGTCTCGATGTTACCGGCGTTGAATTCGACGATCTCGGCATTGCCTTCCATGATCATGTGATTGACTTCGATCAACATCTTGTTGATTTCGCTCATCTTTTCACTCACAGCAATGACACGGGCATTGAGCTTTGAGCGATGATCAAGAAAGTCAATGTGGGCCTGATTCAGCATGGAGTCACGAAAGTTCTCCTGGACTGCACCTTCAACCTTCATCGATTGAAGAATTGCCTTACGGTTTCTAAAAATGTCATCGGTGTTTTGATTAGCCATCTGGCGGTTGCCCATGAAGGCAGCCGAGTAATTCTTCAGGATCAAGGCTCGGTTTTCCTCAATCATTGAGCGCTCGCGATAAGCCTGCGCCTTGTTCCACATGACAGTGGACTCAAGTTCAAAAAGTTTTTTGCGGTTTGCGCGCACGTTTGCGCGATTGTCTTCGACCTGACTCATCAACTTCTCCTTGTAGCAGCTTCAATTAGCTGCGGGTTATTCGGGATTTAGCCCAAGGCCAACTAGCTCTATAACACCAGACTAGATAAGGGCATTGTGCAGAAACAATCTTGCATCGAAATATTTTGCAAAAGAAGATCAGAAGCAAAAAATGTTGGCGCAAATACAAAACAATCGAAAAAGAGTGAGTCTCACAAATCTCCAAACATGGCCCTATGGCTTGTTTATGTGGATCTGTGCTTTGAGGGATTCGTTAGGTAGTTTGGCTAGACAAAAAAAGAGGGGGCCGAGACCCCCTCAAATCGCTCGCTGCGGACAGAGGCCACTTGTCAGTCAGACTGTTATGAATGATGACAGGCAGTTCAAACCGCAAGACAAGTCTACATCAATTTGCACAAATATAAATAGTCTCTTCTAAATTGATATTGTTGTCGCAAGCATCAATACCTGCTCGTGTGCTCATGCAGTGCGACATGCTTGATGTTGAGCAGCGTGAGCAAATAGCTTTGTCAAGAAGTGCTTGCACAGGATGTTGGCAAATGCTTCTGTTGTTCATCCTAATTCGAGCGAGTGACATGGCTGGGTTCTGCACCATTTGACTTTATTAAGCACGCACCACTATGCTCACGTCGATCAATACCATTTACTGAGACATGCGCGTGAGCACCCTAACTCGAGAAAAGAGGCAAACACCAAAGCCAAATGTAAGTTCAGCGGTTAAATCAACGAGGAAACCTCGATCGACTTCGCTAGGCGCTGCAAGACCTAACAAGGCTACGCTCAAGCAAATCGCCGATGATTTGGTCGTTAATCGAAAAGAAGCCTCCAAGGCTAAGACCGATCAGGTGTTGGCGAAAGAAGTTCTCGGGCAGTTTCGCTCGATCTTTGCTGCGGTGCGTACACATTTCGCCAGAGTTGAGAAAGCAGTCGGCATTGGTGGGGCGCAAGTCTGGGCACTGGCCTTGATTGAGGCCTCGCCGGGCGCTAGCTTGGGCGAGATCGCCAGCGGCATGGATGTTCACCAGAGCACAGCAAGTAATCTCGTGCGTTTATTGCTTGAAGCCGGTTTTATTGAGTCACTTCGTTCCGGCGAAGACCGCCGCAAAGTGGAGCTGAGCATTACGGCGAAAGGCAGACTACTTTTGCGCAAGGCGCCCAAGCCGTATACAGGGGTTTTGCCGCATGCCCTTGCAGCCTTGTCGGCCAATCAACTCAAGGCGCTGAGAACCAGTCTAGAGGTGGTGAGAACCCAGCTCAACGTAGAGCCTGCGCTTGCGAAAAAGCCTCTGGCAACGATGTGACCGCAAGATCCATCCAGTCTGCGATACGGTTCAAGACGCGGCTATTTTCTGGATCGTTTAGCAGTTCATGAAGCATGTCAGGCTCGTTGTGGACTACCACCAGATCGGCAGACAGTTGCTTTGCGAATCGTTGGGCGCTCTTGTTATCGACAAGCACGTCCTTACCCGCCAATAGGAGTAACACCGGCATAGACCATGTCCGAGCACATTGGTCGATCTGTTGCGAGGCATGAAACATCCATGCTGCAAGGCGAAGCGATATTTTGCGGTGAACAAGCGGATCTTTGTTGTAGCGCTCAACAACAGCCTTGTCTCTGCAAATCGAGCTCGTATTGATCTTATTGTCCAGGCACAGATTCGGGAGCAAGCGAGGAATGCTTCGGAGTAGCCACTTTTCTGATTCGCTCACAAAAATGCCAAGGGCGGGGGCGCTTAGTACGGCGGCACAAATATCTGGCATTCGATCGCGTGCTTTGGCGATCGCCTGCACGACAACAAGGCCGCCCATACTGTGCCCAAGTAAGATCAAGGGGAGCTCTTGTGCAATTTTGCTTGGCATTTCTGCGATGACATGTTGTGCGACGTGAACCAAGCCTTCGACCAGGGCGTCGGAGAAAGGTATTTTTCCTCTTTCACCTTCGGATCGCCCGTGACCGAGATGGTCATATCCGACACAAATCCAGCCCTCGTGCTGCAAAACCTGCGCGGTTTGGCTGTAACGTCCCATATGTTCGCCGAGCCCATGGACCATTAAAACGACGCCGCGAGCTTGCGTGGGAAGGCTTGCGTTCCAGCGATAAACGGCTAGATTGCCGTAGGACCAGGGAAGTGTGTCGATGTTAGGTTCGAAAATGTTCATGGGCAAGGTTCGTGTGACTTGCGGGAGTGTAACTTTTGTTCGCTGAACTTGGATTGGTCTTGATGCTGATGATTGGGATGGCGCTTGGTGGCCTAGGGGGCTATTGGGTACGAACGCTGATTGCACGGTCAGAGAAGCAGGCCTTGCGGGTACAGCTCGAATCTGAGACCCAGGCAACACATCAGATTCAACGCGAGCGAGAGCAGAGCCTGGAACAAAGCCGTCAATTTCTCCACGACCAAATCAAGCTGCTCGCCGCTCAAATACTCGATGACCGCGCAAGGCAATTCAATCGTCAAAGCGAGGAGCAACTCGGGCGACTCATCGAACCCTTGAAGGATCGTATCGTCGAATTCAGGGCCAAGTTGGACGACGTCCAACTTAAAGATGTTGAGCGTGCGGCACAATTGCAAACCGAGCTCGGTCAGCTTAAGTCGCTCAACCAGCAAATGACCCAGGAGGCGCATCGCCTTTCAACCGCCTTGCAAGGGCAGTCCAAAGTGCAGGGTCATTGGGGTGAACTTGTGTTATCAAATGTATTAGAACGTTCAGGTTTAAGAGACGGTATTGATTTTCGGCGGGAGGTCAGTTTTCAAACCGATAGCGGCAGAAAGCGGCCCGATGCAATTATTTATCTACCGCAAGGAAAGCACATCGTCATCGATGCAAAGGTCTCACTAAACGCCTACACACGTTATGTCAATGCTCTTGACAATCAAGAGCGCAGCATGGCGCTTCAAGAACACCTTCGTGCGATCAACGATCGAATCCAAGAGCTCTCATCGCGATCTTACGCTGAACTACCTGGTCTTAATACGCCAGAAATAGTGTTTATGTTTATACCAATTGAGTCTGCATTTGGCGAAGCGATGCGCGGCGATACAAATCTTTTTCAAAAGGCTATGGATCAGCAGGTCGTGATTGCAACCCCGACAACGCTGTTGACGAGTCTACAAATCGTTCGACAATTATGGCGCTTTGAAGATCAGCACAAGCATAGTGCCGAGCTTGCCGAAAGAGCTTCAAAAATCTACAAAAAATTACTTGCATTCATATCCAATATGGAAGCCCTTGACCAATCACTGCTGAGGGCGCGAGACAGCTACGACAAAGCGCTTTCTCAGCTTGTCTCGGGTAAGGCCAATTTGATTCAACAGGCTAAGGATTTTGAGCGGCTCGGCGTCGCTGTTCACGCAAGCCTCCCAGAAGCCCTGGTTGCACGTGCTGAGCTCGAGCTTGATGCGCCCCGCGAGGGCGAGCTAGGCGCTGCGGTTAATACCACCAAAGATTTATCCAATTAAATGGAGCTTTCTCATGCATGATTTTGTTATCCGCGACGCTAAAGTCATTGACGGCACGGGTCGCGATGCCTTTGCAGCTGATGTGGCCATCAAGGATCACAAAGTTGTCGATATTGGATCCATAGCATCACGAGGCACCCGCGAGATCCATGCTGCGGGACGATACCTCATGCCGGGTTGGGTCGATATCCACACCCACTATGATGGTCAGGCGCTTTGGGATCCGTATTTAAGCCCTTCAGGATGGCATGGCGTGACTACTGCGATCATGGGCAATTGCGGCGTCGGCTTTGCACCACTGCGCAGCGAGCAGCGGGAGTGGGCGATTGAACTGATGGAAGGGGTTGAAGACATACCTGGAGCGGTACTTCGCGAAGGTGTTCGCTTTACCTGGGAAGATTTTCCTGGCTATCTAGACGCGCTTGATCAATTGCCACACGCAATGGATATTGGGGCCCAGGTGCCGCATGCTGCTGTACGCGTTTACGTGATGGGCGACAGAGGTCGAAGGCGAGAGAAGGCGAGCAGTGAGGACCTGGCATCGATGAGCCAGGTGGTTAAGCAGGCTATTGAAGCGGGCGCCCTCGGTTTCTCAAGTTCCAGAGCGCTGGTGCATCGATCGAGCAAAGGCGAAGCGGTACCCAGTCTGGACGTTTCGGGCGATGAGTACCGCGCCATCGCTCAAGGTCTTGCTGAGGCAGGCAAAGGTGTGATTCAAATGATTTCGGATTTCGCCGATCTTGAGAGCGAGTTTGCGATCATGAAAGATGCCGCAAAGCTGAGCGGCCGACCCTTGTCATTCACCTTGCTTGAGCAGGGACAATATCCCGATCGCTGGCGCGATATCCTCAAAAGAGTCGAAGCTGCCCAGGCAGATGGCTTGAACATGCGCGCTCAAGTCTCGTGCAGGCCAATTGGTCTGATGCTCGGTTTGCAATGTTCGATGAGTCCCTTTATGTACGCAAAGGCCTATCTTGATCTGGCTCATCTCGACCTGCCACAACGTGTTCAAGCGCTTCGGCAAGCGTCGGTGAAAGCGGCCATCCTTGCCGATCAACCGAAACCAGAAACCTTGAGATTGCAGCGATTAACGCTTGCTCATGACCGACACTTTCCTTTGCACGATCAATTTACCTATGAACCAGCACCCAATGAAAGTGTTGCGGCCCTAGCAAAAGCAGAGGGACGGGATCCTCGAGAATTTATGTACGACTACATGCTGAGGCACGAGGGTAAGCAACTGTTTTATTTTCCATTGCATAATTATGAGCATGGGGATCTTGAGTCGGTGAGAACAATGATGACCCACCCTTTTAGCTTGCTGGGGCTAGGCGACGGAGGGGCTCATAATGGTTATATTTGTGATTCCAGTTTTCCCACCTTCCTGATCACCCATTGGGCGCGTGATCGTCAGCGCGGTAAGCGCCTGCGATTAGAGGATCTTGTAAAGGCACAAACGTATACCAATGCAGTCGCAATCGGTTTAGATGATCGAGGTGTGATCGCTCCTGGTATGAAGGCCGATCTAAACCTTGTTGATTTTGACCGATTGAGACTCACGATGCCTGAGCAGGTTTGTGATCTACCGGGCGGCGGTCGACGCTTTGTTCAGCGCTCTGAAGGCTATGACTATACATGGGTTAATGGGGTTGTTGCTTATGAAGAGGGTCAGGCTACGGGTGAGATGCCCGGCCGCCTAATCCGGGGAGCTCAAGGTTTCAATAAATACTAGGCTCGATCCGATTTGCTGATTTGAGTCCAATTGTTGCGCTTATCCGATGCAAGATGTTGAGCCATTGTCTTGCGCATTTCATCAACTCAATTATTGTTTCGCGGCGCTTAATGGGACTCTTGCTTGCCTTTCCCCAGCTTGCTCTTTGGCTGCCGCAAAAGATCATGGGCTGAGGGCTCATAAATGTCGAGCGCTTGTTTAAGGCTGGCCCTTACTTTGCGCCGGAGATCAGCAGGGCCGAGGACCTCGACCTGCTCGCCATGGCGCAAAACATCCATGATGAGTTCGCGATCGTCGCTGTAGGGAATCTCAAGCTTGAGGTAACCCTTTTTGTCGAAACGCTGCTTTTGCGCGGGGTGCCACTGCTCACTCGCAACCCATCGGGCTCGTTCGGGCGTGAACCGCAAACGAGCGACGCCCTTTAGCTTGCCTGAAAAAATCCCATAGCCTGCTGTCGCGTATCGATCAAGTTCTTGTACGGACAATTCACGGCAGGCATGGTGCAGTGTCTTACATTCAGAAATCAGGTCAAGCGAAAAGCTTCTTAGCGCTTGGCGAAGATGACACCAAGCGTCGAGATACCAATTCTCCCGATAATGAACCAACCGTTGGGGAGAAATATTGCGCTCGCTGAGTTCCTGAGTGCTACGTGATTCATAGCGGATTTGCAATTGTTTGCGTTCGAGCAAAGCCTTACCAATTTGTTGAAAAGCAGCCAATTGTTTGCTTCGGCGAAAGTGTGACACCAGGCGCAGTCTTTTTCGAATTTCTTCGCCAGGGGTTTGGTGGCCGCCCAGCGTGCTTTCAACGCGTTCAACCAGAGGGTCAAGATGCGGGCCAATAAAGCCTGTTTGGTCAAGCTGTAACAGCATCGAGTGCATGGTGATCAATGCAAGCGCCTCTTGCTGGTTAAACCACAACCCAGGCAGCTCAAAACGCGGCCCAACGCGAACGCTCGATTGGAATTCATAGGCTCGCTCAAGCGGGTTGTAAACGATGGGTGCGTGGAAACGATCTCTTAACATGTCTAGATCGCGCTTGAAGGTTGCACGCGAAATTTCAAGTTCTTGCAAGAAGCTTGCAATCGGTACTTTCCCGCGAACCTGTAACATATCGCGGATTCGGTAGAGCCGGTCGAGTTGATTCATCGTATGTAGATTGTAATAACGATAAAGGCTTGGTGGCCCGCTCAGCCGAACTGGTGAGGTTGCTTAGTTTTCACTAACAAGATGAAGGAGACCGTGATGAAACGTCGAAGTATGCTGCATGCGATCACTGCAAGCATGGCAGCTGGCAGTCTGCCAGCGTCTGTTGTCGCCCAGAATTATCCAAGTAAACCAGTTCGACTTGTTGTCCCATTTCCAGCAGGTTCATCAACGGATATGGTTGCTAGAACATATGCCGCGCAGGTATCGCAGGCGCTCGGACAGGCGATTGTGATCGAGAATAAGGCTGGCGCTGATGGTTTGATCGCCGGCCAGGAAGTGACCAGATCTGCCGGTGATGGCTACACCTTGTTTCTAGCCACGAACAGCCCGATGGCAGCAGGGCCGGCGATGAAGAAAAATCCGCCGTATGATCCCTTGAAGGATTTTTCGCCTATTGCTGATCTAGGCCGCTATACCTTTTTCATGGTTGTTCATCCCAGCGTGCAGGCAAATAGCCTCGCTGAGCTTGTAAAGTTGGCGAAGGATGCCCCAGGTAAGTTGAGCTACGCAACCGGCAACACCACAGGCATTCTTGGCGTTGCGCAGTTTTGTTCACTTGCTGGGATACAAATGACCCACGTGCCTTATAAGGGCGAGCCACAGGCGATGCTTGACTTGCTTGCAGGCCGTGTCCAGGCCATGATGGTGTCATCCGGGACATCGATTGCACACTTGCGCGACGGGAAAATCCGTGCGCTTGCGGTTGCGACTGCAACCCGTAGCCCGTTGTTGCCTAACGTTCCCACGATGGTTGAAGCGGGTATTAGTAAGTTCACGATTACATCATGGGCTGCGCTTTATGGGCCAGCCAATATGCCAAGGCCAATCGTTGAGAGGCTAAACAAGGAGTTTATGGCTGCTGCGCAGCGCCCCGAAGTCAAAGCAGCGATGGAAAAAATTGCATTTGTTCAAACAGGTTCAACGCCCGAGGGTCTTGCTGCGCATACCAAAGAGCAATACGACGCCTATCGATCAGCGCTTCGTGCGGCGGGCATTGAACCTGAGTAATGACATCACGCGTGACCAGGCGCTTGTGAGCTTGCGATGTGACACCTTAGTGATCGGGGCAGGACCTGCTGGGTCGAGTTGTGCCCACTGGCTCGCACGCAATGGGCACGATGTTGCCCTTGTCGATCAGCACCGCTTTCCAAGGCATAAAGTCTGCGGTGATGGTTTGATTCCCGACACGCTCGAGGTCTTAAAGCGATTGGGCTTGTTTGAGGAGGTCATGGCGCAGGCTCAATGTGTTGATCATGTTCGATGTATTGCACCAAGCCAGCAGTATGTCGATATTGAAGCGCCCATGGCGGTGATATCGCGATGGTTGCTTGATGAGTTGCTTGTGAAAGCTGCAGTGAAACATGGGGCCAGCTTTCACGAGGGCATGCGCTTTGAAGCGCTACACCGTGACCCGATGCAAGCTCATGCGGTTACCGGCGCCTGGTTTCGCACATCGGGTGATCCCGTGTTCATCAAGGCGCGTCAAGTTGTGCTTGCAACGGGAGCGTCGAGCTCGGCACTTGAAGCCGCAGGCGTCAAACACCGGCGCGCGCCGAGCGCGATGGCGATGCGCACAGTGATCAGGCATCCAGGGCTTGGGCATGTCGTTAAGGGCTTGCAGGTCATTTGGCATCGCTCGCTAAGCCCCGGATATGCCTGGCTTTTCCCCATGCCTAACCAAGCCTATAACTTGGGCGTCGGTGTATTTGACGTGGCAAAGCATTGGCCGCAAGAGAAGATTAATTTACGCAAGCTCTTCCAGCGCTTGATCCATGTCAACCGACTGGTTGCTCGCCTGGTTGATGAAGGGACAACCCTTTTGCCGCTCAAAGGGGCGCCTTTGCGCAGTGGCCTGACCGGTACCTCGCTATCGCAAGACGGCCTCTTAATTTGCGGTGAAGCAATCGGTAGTACTTACGGTCTTACTGGAGAGGGTATCGGCAAGGCCATGGAAACAGGCCTGTTGGCGGCCGACAGTATTTTGCAATCTGAGTCTCAACATGGCCTTGTAAACTCGACGATCGGAGCCATCTATGAAACGGCACTCGAGTCCTTTCATCCGCGTTATGCTCAGTATGAAAAGGCCAACCGTATTAATCGGCAAGCTTGGCTTGCGGAAGTTCTCATTCGTCTGGCGTCGCGAAGCAGGCGGTTGCGTTTCCAAGCTTCAGAGGTGCTGATGGAGCGTCGGTCGCCCGCCGACCTGGTCACGATGCGCGGTGTCTTGGGCGTGTTATTGAAGTGATATCGAAGGAGCTTGGTCTGTGCTGGAGTTGAGTGAGTCGCTATTTGATGATCAGGTGCTTGAGTCCTCCAAGCATAAGCCGGTCTTGGTTGATTTTTGGGCACCTTGGTGCGGACCCTGTCGCATGCTCGGTCCTATCCTCGAAAAACTTAGTCATGAGTACGAGGGCCGCGTGCAGTTTGTGAAAATAAATGCAGACCACGCCCCTGAGCTTTCCCAACGCTATCGGATTCGAAGCATCCCAACGGTCATGCTTTTTCGGCAGGCTGAAGTCGTCGATCAGTTTATGGGACTAAAGCAAGAGTCCGAAATTAGGCGGTTTATCGATGCTCACTTGCCGCGGATCGAGGATAAGGATTTAGCCCTGGCAAGACAATTGCTCGCCGCGGGCAGGCTAGAAGATGCCTCTGAACACTACAGGGCTGTGATCGCGAAGAATCCTTCTCAAGACGTTGCAAGACTCGAGTTTGTTCAGCTCTTGTTACAACGGTCTATGGCGTCTGAGGCAGCTGAGTACTTTGAAGTACTTAAGCCAAAAAAACTGAACGATCCAAAAATCGCATCGATGGCATTGTTTGTGGATGCGGGCCTTTCGCTGGACGTTGATCCAAGCCACCCTACGAGGTCTGATCAAATGCTGCGCGAAGCCCAAAAAGCCATGCTTGCGGGACAATGGGCGGAGGCCATGGACTTGTTTTTAGCATTACTAACGGAGGATCGTCGATTTGCCGGCGATCTTGTTCGTCAATCGATGCTTGCGATATTTCACCTCTGTCCCGACGCGCAAGTGGTTCGGACATACCGCCGTAAATTAAGCGCCTTGTTGAACTGATTGTTTAATTTTTTTCCTGAGCAGCCGTGGGCTCCTCGGCTGTTTTATTCGGTATTTGTGCTTTGCGCCTAGCCATGCAGTGCGCACAAATAAAACGCCGAACGCCGCCACGGGTCATTACCCATTTACCCTGGGATTCATCTCGGTCGACGCGACAACTCGAGCAAAAGCGTTGCTTGGGACTTTGCTGCATTTCAAAATTTCCGCTGCTTGGGGCAGCCCTGACTTCTTGTTATGAAGCGAAAGTATGCCTGAATCAAAAACCTAATCCTTTCGAAAGTAGATCAGCCTGCCCAGTCATTCGACACGCTCGGCGAGCTAAGCACGTCCGTCAAGCTGACCATGAGGCTCTGAAGACGTTATATTTGGGGCCCAAATGCCCGAAAACGGTACCAGTTAGCACCTAAGGGGTTTAGCTTAGGCGGTTTGTTTGGAATTTCATCGGGCCTCCTCGATAATGATGGTGTGATGCAGCCAAGATAATGCCATCATTAAAGCTATTGACGTTGGCTTGTCATCAAGTTGGCTCAAATGAGTTCTTCTACCCTTGAAATATTCCACTTTCGCTCTCAGGTAAAGCTTATGTCCAGCAATCCAAAAATCAGGATTCGCCAATACGAATCGGCGATTGAAGGCTACGAGCAAATGATTAGCTCGTATCGCGAAGCGATTGAGCATTTAAAGAAGGACGACAGTGCCAAGGCGCATTTGGCCGCGTATCAGGCGAGAAAGCATCGCCAAGAGGCTGATCGCCAGATCGCTCAAGCGGAGCAAACCGAAGCGCCGCCTTTAGCGGCAAGGCTTGCCGAAGAGGATGAAAAGCAAACCAAGTCTGCCTTCGGCAAGCTTACTGTCTTTACGGTCGTGGTGCTAGGTGCAGTGCTTGTGGCGATTTTCGCAGGGACTACGGGTGATTTGAGTAAGACCTGGAAGACCGACTCGGCAGGGGATTTCGCGAAATCGGTACAGTATCCCAGACAGTAGGTTTCATCGTGCAAGGTATCGCGTCAAATCATCGCTGGGCAGAAGGTTGAGCGCCATTAAGCAACGCTGATGATTGCTAAGCGCGCTCCATCGTGGGTTTGCCGGCATCGATTTGCCAACGTGAAAGGCTTTTATGACTCGAGCCCTTTACTCGCGTGTCTTCAAGCGCAAAAAATTCAATGCGTGCTTTATCCATACTTAAATGCAAGAGCGCAAAACTACCGGGCCGCCCATCGCCCCATCGAAGGTGGGGATTGTCGAGAATCCGTCTTGTAACACGTGCCTCATCCCAACCGCGGCGACTAATGCCGCCTACCGTCCATTCGCTGGCGATGGTTGGATGTTCGCTGATCTTTCGCTCAATGATTCGGATCTGCTCAGCACTAAAAGTTAGATCGATATAATCAAGAACAACGGAGTTTGGCAGATCGCTTGCAATGGCTGTGTGTACATCGCCGCCAATCACAAGCAAGTGTCCAAGTCCGGCCAGCACTGCATTTGATAATAAACGAGAGCGTGCAAAAGGGTAACCATCCCAACCATCGCTCCAGTAACGTGCGGCCTTGCCATGCCCGTCGAGCGCAGGGCTCATTAAGGTTGTTTGGGCGATGACTGGCCACTGGCTCGACTGCTCGGCCATTTGCCGAAACTGCTGCTGCGCCCAAAGCTCCTGGGCTTTACCGAGCATGCTGCGTTTGGTCTTGTAGCGGTCCCCGCAGTCCCTGCTCAGGGCGATCCTTCTTGCCCCACCGGGCTCGGCACAGGCCTGCAGGTCTTTATGCTGTCGTGTGTCGAGCAACAATATATCGGCGACTTTGCCCCAGATAATGCGCCGCGCTACTTGCAAGGCCTTCGGTTGCCGGATCGGCATGAATTCGGACCATGCCTGATAAGCGTATTCACGGCGACGCAAAAAATCCGATTCGGCTTTAGGTGGATGTACACCCGCATAGTCATTGATCAACTCGTGGTCATCCCAAATAATCACCCACGGCGCATCAGCATGCATAGCCTGTAGCGAGGGATCGAGTCGATATTGTTTATATCGTTGTCGAAATTCGTCGAGTGTGATCGGTACACCGCCTTGATGACGCCGAACAGCCAGCGGAGCAGCCGATTCGTAAATATAGTCGCCAGCAAAGAAGACAAGGTCTGGCTTCATCTGGCGAAGCTTGTCCCAAGCCCCAAAATAGCCCCATTCCCAATGTTGGCAAGATCCAAGCCCAAGCCTGAGGGATTCGACTGCTCCTTTTGAAGGCGCAGTCCGAGTTTTTCCCACGCGACTGACAAATAAGTGCTGAGCAGCCCTGTCGCTAACCCGATTAAGTTTTATGCTCGATTGTTGATCGATGGGAATATTGAATCGGTACCAATACCATCGCGATGATTCAAGATTGGTCACATCGATATGCACTGTATAAGTACTCTGAGCTTGTGCGATAGCACGTCCACTAGCAACCATCTGACGAAACTCAGGGTCGCTCGCAAACTCCCAGCCAATCTCAATCGAATCGCGTTGGGGCTGACCGCTCACGCAGGTCCAAATAATCACCGCATGTTCGAGCGGGTCGCCCGAGGCAACACCGTAGTCAAAAGCAGTCTTTGCGGTCGTGCGGTCAAATTGGTCTTCTAGAAGTTGCGCCAAGGCACCGAGTTCAAGCCCAAGTGAGGGTTGTGAAGCCTGAGTGCTTATGCAGGTAGCAAGGGCAAGTGCCTGACGTCGCGAAACCCCTTTAGGCAGTGCTGGCTCTTGGGTCGCTCTAAAACGAGGCTTTTGCTTAGGGCTCGCTTCAATGCCTTCTATAAGCTGATCTTCGCGCGTCGAATCACGGTCGCCCATTTTTCAATCTCAGCCTTGTTGTAGTCTTTGAAAGCATCGGGAGGGCTGCCTACGGGGTCTGCACCCGACCCGATTAGCTTTTGTCGAACATCGGGATGACTGAGTGCTTTGGCTGATTCTTGGTAAATTTTCTGCACAATATCAAATGGCGTTTTAGCTGGTGCGTAAAGTCCGCTCCAGGATGAAACCTCGAAGTCAGCCATGCCAGCCTCGGCAAAAGTTGGAACGTTGGGAAGCGCTGACACCCGCTTGGCAGACGCGACAGCAATCGCTTTAAGCTTACCTGATTGAATATGAGGTACGGCAGAGAGGGCGGTCATAAATGCCATATGAATTTGACCCGCTATCACATCGGTCATCGCTGGTGCGGCGCCTTTGTAAGGTACATGGACTAAATCGATATCAGCGCGAAACTGGAGTAGTTCACCCGCAAGATGGGGTGAGCCCCCAGCACCCGATGAACCAAAGCTCAAGGTTCCAGGCTTACTCTTTGCGAGCGCTATTAAATCTTTAAGTGATTGAACCGCAAGATTCGGATTAACAGCAAGAATACTCGGAGCGCTCATGACCTGGCTGATGGCAACAAAATCACGCAGCGTGTCGTAGCCAGGATTTTTATACATCGTCATGTTAGTCGCGTTGGCAACCGTGCCAAGCAGTAAGGTGTACCCATCAGGCGCTGCCCTAGCCACTTCGGCTGATGCAATATTTGAGCCAGCGCCAGGTTTGTTCTCAACAATGATCGTTTGGCCCATCGACTCTTGCATTTTCGCGGCAATAAGTCTTGCCGCTAAGTCGGTGGGTCCACCTACAGCGTAGCCCACTACGACACGGATCTGTTTGCTTGGATAGGTGGTCTGCGCGAGGCTAGATCTGCTCGCTATAAAACTCAAGGGAAGCGTGCTGCCCAAGCCAAGGGCTACGATACTTCGACGCTTGGCTTTATCGGCTGGGCTGAGCTGATCATGGTTGTACTTGGGTTTCATCAATAGGTCTCCGTCACTTTGGTCTGATTGATATCTGTCAGATTGTGGCTGCGTCTTTGGGTGAGCTGATTGAGGCTCTTGCCTTGCGCAACCTTATAACCGCGTCAACGGCTATTACACCGTGGGCGCTACCTTCGTGCAATATCAATAGGGGATTTATCTCGGCCTCGTCAATACGTTGCATCGGGTCGCATGCGAGTTGTGAAAGCGAGCAAATCGCTTGCGCGAGCGCTCGCATATCGCCTCGAGGGAGTTTCCGAAAGCCTTGATACCTAAGCAGACTTGGAATTTCTGCAATCATGGCCTGCGCGTCTTCAAAGCAAATCGGCGCCGCCCGCACCGCCACCTGTGGATTTAACTCGGCCTCGATGCCACCGATCCCAAGTACCACAACGGGACCGACGACGGGATCGTGCCTGTAACCGACTAGTACCTCACCCAAGCCCTTTTGTTTTGCCTGAACCAAGACCTTGTTGAAATCATGTTTGGCATGCTGACCTACATGGTCTCGTAAGACGCTAATCGCTTCGTCCCACGAGGCATAACGATCTAAATGAAGTAAAACACCGCCGATGTCCGACTTGTGCGTGATGTCATTGCTGAGCAGCTTGAGCACCCACTGGTCTAAATCCAGCCCCTGCATGATGCTCGGCACTTGTAAAGGATCGCAGACGCGATATTGGCTGCAGGGAATCTCCAAGTGCTCGAAAAGCTCATAGCTTTGTGCTTCGTCAGGCTGCTGGGCATGTTCAAGCCAGTCCTGCCACAAGCGATCAATTCGCGACAGACTTTGTTGGCTTAAGGTCGGATACTCGCGGTCGAGTTTGCCGCGAGGACGCAGCATGGCTGCGACTGCGTCGGCGCAAGACTCCGCGGTTCTGAATCCGGCAATTTGCTTGGCGCTCAAAAGGGCAAGTGCTTCGTTCGCTTCGGGAGCAAAAAAAGCTGCAAATGGCTTGTTACGAAAGCTTGGCGCGAATTCTAGAATTGGATGCACGGCAAGCTCAGGCTTGGCCCGAGCAGATGATCCCACGACGGCTACCGCAGCGTCACAAGCATCCCATTGAGCAAGCGCAGCAAGTACCGCTGCGTATTGTTTCGCACTCCCTGCAAGGGTGAGATCGATGATAGGCGCCTTGCGCAGTTTAGGCGGAGGGTGTGTGCTGTCGATCGCTTGCATCGTCTGATCAACCAGTGCTTGCAAATGCTCATCAGCCTCAGCCGGCTCAATGCCATGTAACCCTAGATTATCCATCACCATGGAAGCAGCGCCTCCTGTCGTGGTGAGTACTGCTACCCGCGGCGCAGCACGACCGCCCCAGCCGATCGCTGCCGTTCCTGGCGCTGCACCGCGATGTTTTGCAGGTTCTTCAACCGGCGCTTTGGGCGGCTGACTAGTCACTTGCAAGCATTCGCTGCGAAGCAAGGGCGCGATTTCGAGCAAGGCCTCCATGTTTTGTAGCCGAATCACACCGCAATCATCCAAGAAAGCACTCAAAGCTGCGCCAGACCCAGCCAGCGCACCCGTATGTGACTGGGCAAGTTGATTGCCGAGCGCTGAGCGTCCGATTAAATAAGCAGCCACTGGTTTACGAAGCCTGCGGGCTTGGTCAATTGCCTCACGAAATCGCTTGGCATCTCGAACAGTCTCCATAAAGAGCGCAATCGCTTCAGTTTGAGATTGGGATGCACAAGCAATGATCATATCGGCCAGATCCAGATCGCACTCATTACCAACCGAGATCAGGGTTGAAAAGCCAATGCCACGACTTTGTCCACGCGTCATCAACGAGCCGATCATTGAGCCGCTTTGGGAAATCATTGCGTAGCTTCCGGGCTTTGGGCGATCAGTATCAATTACGGCGTTGACCGTGAGTGCAAGACCACTATGCGCTTGAATGAGCCCAATACAATTTGGACCAAGTAGCCTCACGCCCCATCGACGGGCAAGCTCTACGAGCGATGCTTGTCGGGCAATACCTTCTTCACCGATTTCGGCAAAACCATCGGTATAAATCGTGAGCACAGGAATGGCTTTGCGACCGCATTGCTCTATGACCGAAGGAATATGCTCAGCCGCTGTCATCACAAAGGCGTGATCGATTGCGTGGGGATAGTCAAGAAGACTTTTGTATGTCTTGACGCCAAATAGCTCGTCTCGGCTTGGGTTGATCGGCACGATCTCTCCTTGCCAACGGCATTGTTGTAAAAAACGTTGCGGTCTTGACGTATTTTTTGTGTGATCGCCCGAGGCACCGATGAGGGCTACTGTACGCGGCTCAAGCAAGGCGCTTTGCCATCTCAAAGGGTCTCGGAACTCATTGTCTTGGTCCGGATTCATGGCTGTGCACTATGAGCGAAACTTGCCGAGGATTGACTCAGCGATTCTGTTTTTTAGAATTTCTAGCGATCCCCCTGCGATCATCCACCCACGGCAGCGACGCAAGCAATACTCGAGCAGTAAATCCTGGCTGTAGCCTGCTCCTCCTAGAATTTGGAGCGATTCATTCGCAATCTCAAAGCCCCACTGGTTGCAAGCATGCTTGGCAATTGCTGTGTCTTCAGCACTCGGAAATCCTGCATCGGCGCGACATGCGGCCTGGTAAAGCAACAGTTGGGCAGCGTCGAGTTTGATTTTCATTTCGGCAAATTTCCACTGAATGCCTTGAAACTCGGCAATTCTTTTGCCGCACTGCTTTCGCTGCAAAGCCCAGGATTTTGCTTGCTCAAAACAATAGCGCGCAAGCGCAATCGAGCGGGCGGCATTTCCAAGGCGTTCAACATTAAAGCCAGCGATCTGGCGCCTAAAGCCGCCCTCCTTGAGAACAACCATCTCAGGGGGCACATAAACGTTATCAAAGTAGAGTTGTCGCCACTCCTCTCCCGACATAAATTGGGTGACTTTGCCATAGCGAAAGCCCTCAGATTTGGTATCGATGAGAACGGATCCGATCCCATCCACGCCAGGGCCGAATCGAACATAACAAAGGATAACTGCCGCGTACGGTGCATGAGTGGTAAATACTTTAGAACCATTGATACGGTAGCCATCGCCATCGGGCGTTGCGCTTGTTCTCAGCTCTGTAACGGCCGATCCGGCCTCGGGTTCGCTCATACCGACCGAAATGAGTGCTTCACCTGCGAGAATCGGTCTTAAGTAGCGCTCTTTTTGCCATGGGCTACCGTAGGCTGCAAAAACCCGTACCGGCCCAAAGTTGCCTGCCTGGATGACATCGGCTGAGCGAGGGCAAGCCGAAGCCACCGCTTGAATCGCAATGACTGCATCCATCAAACTACCGCCTTGGCCACCGTCCGATTCGGGCAGACAAAGGCCCATCAAACCCATATCGGCCATTTTCCTTGACACGTCCCAAGGGTAGTTGGGATCGTGGGCTCGCTCGAGTGCACCTGCAGCGAGTTCATCGCGCGCAAACCGTAATACGGTATCCTGGAATTGTTGTTGTTCTTCTCGAAGTTCAAAGTGCATGTGATTCGTCCTTTGCAGAAAGCTTGCTGCTTAAGACTAAATTGTGCACGTTGAGCAGGCCGAGCTTGACCAACTGGAAATGCTTTGGTTCGGCTTGTATGAAGAATTTAAAGGGAATGAGACGGGAGCTAGGCTTATGTTGAAGGGTAAATGGGTGTTGGGAGAAGTCTGCAGGATTAAGACGCTCGCAAGTCGTTGGACCAAAGCTTGCACGAGCGGGCTGTCTTGGGCGATTGTTTGCCTGTTGGTGGTGCTTGCTATGCGGCCCGCAGCAGCCCACGACTGGGGTGGTAAACCTATTGTGATCGTTCAAGGGTTTTCTGCGGGTTCCGGGATTGACGTGGTGATTCGTCAGCTCCAAGAGCCGCTCGAGCAAGCGCTAGGCACCAGACTGGTCATGGAATACCGTCCGGGTGCTGGAAGTAACATCGCCTCGGCTCATGTTGCTCAGGCAAAGCCCGATGGTCACACCCTCTTGCTGGGAACGGCTGCCTCGCATGGGATCAATGCATCGTTATACAAAAAGTTGCCCTTTGATGTCGAGGCAGATTTCACGGCGGTTGCGCCTTTGGTCGACGTGAGTAACGTATTGGTCATCAATCCGAGTGTGATTGATGCTAAGGACTTAAAGAGCTTTGTTGATCAAGTGCGGGCTCAACCCGGCAAGTTCAACTATGCATCGACGGGTAACGGCACGGGTGTCCATCTTGCCATGGCTGAGTTTCTTGCGCGTGCCTCGCTTGAGATGACGCACGTGCCCTACAAGGGTGGCCCTGAGGCACTTCAAGCGGTTTTAAAGGGCGAGGTTTGCTGTATTTTCAATCAAGTACAAACCATACTGCCTCAATTGAAAAGTGAGCGGATCAGACTGCTTGCGGTAAGTAGCGCTAAGCGGGTTAGTGCGCTTGCCGAGATCCCGACGATTGCCGAGTCGGGCTATCCTGGGTACGACTCGGGTATTTGGTTTGCGCTGTTTGGTCCTAAGCAAATGGACCCCTCAGCCGTTAAGGCGATTAACGATGCTGTGAGGCAAGTGCTCGGACAGTCGGCTATTCGTGAGCGCTTTGCAAGCCGCGGAAATCAGGTGCGAATCGAAACGTCGGAGCAGTTCCGCCAAACGGTGCGCCTGAATCGTCAGCGCTGGGCTGAAGTGGTCAAGGCATCGGGTGCATCGATCGACTGAAACAAGGTTGATGCTGCCTAGCGTTGGACAAACCATCGGGTGGATTCGAGTTCTCGGTCGTCGAAGTGCATGAGCGAAGCCTTGTGAGATTCGATATCGTCGGTAAATAGCCGCGAAACAATCGCTTGGCTTAGCCGCTCGATACCGACGCGTAAACCCGGGATGTCACCTGCTAATGGGCCA
Organism: Burkholderiaceae bacterium; assembly: GCA_900299025.1. GTDB lineage: Bacteria > Pseudomonadota > Gammaproteobacteria > Burkholderiales > Burkholderiaceae_E > UBA3064. The sequence goes on along the minus strand of OMIE01000086.1, from coordinate 77,643 downwards.
TGGCTGATTGCGCAGCCCCAGTTGAACGCGTGGATGCGACGCACCCACCCGTAGCCTTCCACATCTGAACGCGGTAGAAATTCAAAGCCAGGGCCAAGGTAGGGAAAACGGGCCGACTCTGGAAACGCGCTTGCGGCGTCCAGGCTTACATAATCACGCCAGCGTTGAACCGCGCATGCAAAGTTTTCATGGTCAGTCCGAGCCATGAGGTCGACATCAAATCCGGTAGCAAGGATAACCTGATCGAAAACATGACTTCCTTGATTGCTTTGAACTTGCACCACTTGCCGGTGTTTGCCATCTTGCTGTTCGTGGTCGATGATCTTGAGGTCCTCCCAAGCATGATTGAGGCAGATTTTAAAGCGATCAAAGCGCTCACATCGGTGAACCGATTCATGCGGTGGAGGAACTTGCTCATCGAATATATAATTCATAAGATGCCATCGGGTGGCATCTGAAAGGCTGAAAAAGCCGCGCTGAAATCCAGGGTAGCTTGCTCCCTTTGACTTGTTGATTTGAGGCAACTCGTGTCGGCGAATGTGAAGCTCAACGCTGTCTGCGCCAGCCTCCAGCGCACAGGCTGCATTATCAAATGCCGATGCGCCCGCTCCAAGGACGGCTACCCGCTTAGCACGCATGCGATTGAAGTCAATCGGGTCGGCTGCATGCCATACCGACTGAAAGCGACCAAGATGATCTGGTTGCCAGCTTTTGAACGCCGGCCAACGCAATTTTCCACTGCCATCGCGGCCAAGTGCCAACACCAGGTGACGACAGCGGACAAGTGCTTGACGCTGATGAAGCTTATCTTCGATCAGTACTTCAAGCTTTTGGTCAGGGTCGTGGGGATCGGGTCTGACCGATTTGAACATGATATTGTTATCAACAGCAATACCAGTTTGCACGCGCAGCCAAAGTAGATAGCGATGCCAGTCTAATCGATCAATTTTATAGAGCGTATCCCAAGCTTGCTCGCCGTGAAGCGCACTGTACCAGGCTCTAAAACTCAGGCTGGGAATGCCAAGATCAGGGCCTGTCAGATGCTTGGGAGAACGAAGCGTATGCATTCTTGCAAAGGTTGACCACGGGCCTTCCTGGCCAATCGATGCTTGATCGATCACCCTTAGCCGATCGACGCCTTCCCGCCGCAAAGCAAAGGCTGCTGTTTGCCCGCACATGCCTGCTCCAACAATAAGTACATCAAGGTCCTGGTCGCCTTCGTCTTGTCGATGGGTGCGTGACTTCGATGTGGGCCAAGGCGCTGCCGGATAGTTGAGCGTTGCCAGCGCACGGGCAACCTCGTGATTTAATGCCTCCAGGCCATTCTTAACGGTGCTCGTCATGATTCATCTTCATTGTTATTACAGTTTGTCATCACCCTGGGCTTATTTCGGTGGGCCTCGTCTCGCTTCACTTTGCCAAGCTTATCCCGTCCGACTCGAGCTGAGACCCTTTGATTTTCAGGCCGTGGTTCCCCACACGGGAGGCATTCCACTGCGTACACGCCCTGAAGCGCGTCAAACTTATCACGCCCTGGAGTTGGCACGCTGGAGCCAACGGCTCAATATGCCGATTAATCTCGTGCCCCGCTTTTATCGCAAGCAGGGCGCCCCCAGTGATTGGAACAAGCGGCCGGGTTGGACCGTGATAGCAGCGCAACAAGCGGGCTTAGATGCACAAGCGCTTTCACAGGCATTACTTAGAGCGTTATGGGCTGAGGAGCGTGACACCGCTGACGAGGCGGTGAGGGTTGAGATTGCCGACGGACTTGGCATGCCTGGCGCAGAACTGGTCGCTGCTGAGCAAAGCGATGCGGTGCAATCAGCTTATCGCGCCTATGGCGAGGACGCACGTTCGATTGGTGTTTTTGGCTCACCCACTTATGTCATCGAGGCCGAACGCTTCTGGGGTCAGGATCGACTCGACTTTGTTGAGGCGTACCTAAAAAAGCTCAAGCATGACTGAAACTCACTCAGGTCTGAAGGTCGCGACATGGTCCGCATCAAGTCGAATGCCAATGGCTTCGCCGTGGTCATGATTATGATGACTAGGCACTAAGGTGAGTACCTCACTGCCTGAGGGCAGTCGTAGGGCGTACATAAACTGCGCCCCGCGGAAGGCTTTGCGAATAATCTCGCCGGTGATCGGTGAGGCATCATCGTGAATGACGTCATCGGGCCGCAGTAAGACCATGACCCGGCCTTGCGCATCAGCAGAAGCGGCAGCCATGGCAAGGTCTGATGGATCTTGGATGGCTAGCTCGCCAATCTCGGTCTCGAGCAGACTCTTGCCCTCGCGCTGTATGAGTTGGGCGTGCAAAAATGAACCCTGGCCGACAAAATTAGCAACGCGTCTTGATCGCGGCTGATGGTAAAGACGCCAGGCCGTATCCCATTGTTCGACACGACCTGCAGACATGACTCCGACTGAGTCTGCGAGTGCAAACGCCTCGTGTTGATCGTGCGTGACCAATAGCGCGGTCGTTCCGTGACGTTTAAGCAAGTCCCTTAGATCCATAGCAAGCCGCTCGCGCAAGGCTGGATCTAAATTAGAGAACGGTTCGTCGAGCAAAAGCAGGTGAGGTCGGGGCGCGAGTGCTCTGGCAAGTGCGACCCGTTGCTGCTGGCCGCCCGAAAGTTCATGAGGGTATCGATGCTCAAAGCCTGCAAGGCCCACAAGCTCTAAAAGATCGAGCGCCTGAATTGAAGCGGCCTCTTTGGATAATTTTCGTAACCCGAAGGTGACATTATCCAAAACGCTGAGGTGAGGAAACAAGGCGTAGTCCTGAAAGACGATGCCTACTTGTCGTTGCTCAGGTGCTAGGGTTTTGCCATGCTTTGAAACCAACTGCTCGCGAATATATATTTCACCATGGTCAATCGCCTGAAAGCCTGCAATCACTCGCAGTACCGTCGTTTTTCCTGAGCCCGATGCTCCGAGCAGGCAACCGATCGCCGCTTCTTCAAGTTGAAAGGACAGGCGATCGAGCACGCTTCGGCGCTCTGGGCCATCGCCAAAGGATAAGGTCACCTGATCAAGTCTTAACGCGCTCACATTTGCTCTTTCCGGGACCAAGGATAACGTTAACTGCCAATCGCTGCGAGTTGCCATGCAATGAACAGCCAAACGGAAGATCGCCTCGCTGACCTTACAATCTGCTGGCTTATGCAGATTCCTTTTGTTCCTTCGCTCACAACGCGCGTACTTCCGCTCCTTATGGGCTTGGGAGTCTCGGTTCCGCTGCTTGCTTTGCTCATGCTGGCTGCAGGCATCCATCCACTCGAGTCAACGCCGATGCATGCGGTGATCGCAGGCGAAGGTCTTGTTCACCTGCTCGATCATGTGCTTGGTCGATACGCATGGAACACGCTGGTGGTTAGTCTTGTGGCCATGGCGGTCGCCGGCTCGATCGGCGTGCTGGCCGGTTGGTTGGTTGCCGCTTATCAGTTTCCCGGGCGTTCCTGGATGTCCTGGGCCTTGCTCATGCCCCTGGCGATTCCGCCTTACGTGATGGCCTTCGCTTTTACAGATTTTCTTGATGTATCAGGGCCCTTGCAGCACAGCCTTCGCGAGCTTTTTTCGCTGGGTCTGACTCCATCGACTAGCTTGAGCGTGCGAACGCCATGGGGGGCAGGCATTTGCCTCGGTTTGGCGCTTTATCCCTACATTTACATGCTAGCCCGCGGGGCATTTGCCGAGCGAAGCGCCTCGCTTGGTGAAGCCGCTAGAAGCCTTGGAACGCCGTCTTGGCAGGTCTGGCCGAAGGTGATATGGCCGATTGCTCGGCCTTCGGTTGCAGCGGGTTCGGCCTTGGTCTTAATGGAAGTGCTGGCTGACTTTGGGACAGTCAGCTATTTTGCGACGGATACCCTCACCGCAGGTATTTACAAGGCCTGGCAGGGCATGGGCGATAAGCTAAGTGCGGCGCGTTTAGCGATTGTCTTGCTCATGGCGGTCGGTGTACTCGTGTGGATCGAGCGCAAGCAAAGGGCTCGGCGCACCCTTGCGTCGCGCTCTTGGCGACCTGCCCAGGTGCAAGTGCTCGAGGGCTGGCCAGCCTGGCGAGCAAGCGCGCTTTGTTTTTTTCCTATTTTGATCGCCTTCGTTGGGCCAGTGGCTATTCTTCTTCATGCGCTGGAGCCACTCGCACCCGAGCAATTTGCGCGGCTTGGGCAATGGTTGCAGCATTCGATTCTCCTTGCGGCTTTATCGGTTTGGGTGATCATCCCAGCGGCTGTGCTTCTGGCTTACGTTGGCCGTCTCAATCCAAGTGGCTGGGTGAAGTCGATTACTGCGTTAGCCAATGCAGGATACGCTTTGCCTGGCGTGGTCATCGGCGTTGGTATATTAAGCACTTCGGCTTGGCTCGGAAGTTGGCTCCCCTTACTCAACGAGTGGCTTGGGCATGGTCTCTTGCTTGGCCTGTTGCTGCTGATTTACGCCTACGGCGTGCGATTCTTCTCTGTAGGATTTCAGGGTATTGAGGCGGCGCTGAAGCGCATTTCGCCGTCAATGGATCAAAGCGCCCAATCGCTTGGGCATAGTGCCTGGCAGATTTTGCGCCGGGTTCATTGGCCGCTGCTTAAACCTACCGTCACGGCTTGTGCCTTGCTTGTCTTCGTGGACGCCTTAAAGGAGTTACCTGCTACCCTGGTCCTTCGACCCTTCAATTTCGACACCTTGGCGGTGGTGGCTTATCAATTCGCCTCGGATGAGCGGCTAGGCGAAGCGGCATGGCCTTGCCTGCTGATGGTCACCATTGGTTTGGTTCCGATTTGGTGGCTCGCGAGCGTGCAGCGCAAAACTGCTATGTTATGATCGTGGGCTGAAGTTAGGGGGTCGGCAGTGCCTTGTTGCAATATTGCTCCCTCGAAGTCAGGTTGGGGCGCTTCGTTAGTTCGAATGCTTCTCAGCGCTTGAGGCGGTTAGCTCAGCTGGTTAGAGCGTTGCGTTGACATCGCAAAGGTCGTTGGTTCGAGTCCAATACCGCCTACCAAACGCCCAACGTTCTCATGTCTTCGCTCTGTTAAACGGCCCAAACGCATGATCCAAGTTCGCTTGCCTGACGGTTCCGAGCGTCAGTTCGCCCAACCCATCACTGTTGCAGAATTTGCCAAGTCGATTGGCCCAGGGCTTGCTAAAGCGGCGCTAGCGGGGAAAGTTAACGGTGAACTCGTCGATACGAGCTATGTCATTGAAAGCGATGCCAGTGTTGCGATCGTGACCGGTAAAGATTCAGAAGGTCTTGACTTAATCCGCCACTCAACAGCGCACCTGCTCGCTTACGCGGTCAAACAGCTCTTTCCAACAGCTCAAGTCACCATCGGCCCAGTAATCGAAAACGGGTTTTACTATGATTTTTCTTACGATCGCCCGTTCACGCCCGAGGACTTGAGCGCCATTGAAGAGCGGATGCGCGAGCTTGCAAATCGTAACGAGCCTGTCGTCCGCGAGGTATGGAAGCGTGACGATGCCGTGGCGTTTTTCCGCGCACAGGGCGAGATGTACAAGGCCGAGATCATTCAGAGCATTCCTGCGGAACAAAGCATATCGCTCTACAGGGAGGGTGACTTCATCGACTTGTGCCGTGGCCCTCATGTTCCGTCAACAGGTCAATTGAAGGTTTTCAAGTTGATGAAGGTCGCTGGCGCTTATTGGCGTGGCGATCATCGCAATGAGATGTTGCAGCGTATATACGGCACCGCCTGGGTGAATCAGGCTGATCAAGATGCATATTTACACATGCTTGCCGAGGCCGAAAAGCGCGATCACCGCCGCCTGGGCCGCGAGTTGGATTTGTTTCATCTTCAGGACGATGCACCTGGCATGGTTTTTTGGCATCCGCGCGGATTTGCCATCTGGCAGCAAGTTGAACAGTACATGCGACGGATTTATCAAGACAATGGTTACCAAGAGATTCGCTGCCCGCAGGTGCTCGATCGCTCGCTTTGGGAGCGCTCTGGCCATTGGGAAAATTATAAAGATGCGATGTTTACAACCGCGTCAGAGCAACGCGATTACGCCGTCAAGCCTATGAATTGTCCGGGCCATGTTCAGGTCTATAACGCTGGCCTGCGTAGCTATCGCGATTTGCCGCTGCGCTATGGCGAGTTTGGCGCCTGCCATCGCAACGAGCCCTCAGGCGCCCTGCACGGCATCATGCGTGTGCGCGGCTTTGTCCAAGATGATGGCCATATTTTTTGTACCGAAGATCAGATTCAGCAAGAATGTGCCACCTACACAAAGCTTTTGCAGGCGGTGTATGCTGATTTTGGCTTTGAGCAAATCATTTACAAGTTAGCTACCCGCCCAGCAAAGCGAGTCGGAAGCGATGCGCTGTGGGATAAGGCCGAGGCGGCACTGGCAAATTCGCTCACAGCGTCCGGGGTGTCATTTATCGTTAGTGAGGGCGATGGTGCTTTTTATGGGCCGAAGATCGAGTACTCACTGAAAGATGCCCTAGGTCGCGTATGGCAGTGTGGCACGATGCAAGTCGATTTCAATATGCCGATGCGGCTCGGCGCCGAATTTGTCGACGTCGACAACACCCGAAAACATCCCGTGATGTTGCACCGTGCGATCGTCGGCTCCATGGAACGCTTCATCGGCATCTTGATTGAGCATCATGCCGGCGCGCTGCCTATGTGGCTTGCGCCGGTGCAATGTGTGATCATGAGTATTACAGAAGTGCAGGCGGCCTACGCAGCTGATGTTGCTCAAACGCTGAAAAAACAAGGATTTAGAGTCGAATCCGATTTGCGAAACGAAAAGATCAACTATAAAATCCGCGAGAATAGCCTGCAAAAGATCCCTTACTTACTGGTGGTAGGAGAAAAGGAACGGCAGGCTGGACAGGTATCGGTGCGTGCTAGAGGCGGCATTGACTTAGGCGTTATGTCGCTTGAATCCTTTTCGGATCGTCTTGGCGATGATGTGAAAAGCAAGCGATCAAGCCCTTTAGCCAAGAGCGCCTGATGGCCGATTGAGCCCCAACATCGAACTAAAGATCAACAAGCACTGGAGAAGCAAGCATCGCTACTGAACGTACCCATCGTATTAACGGTGAAATCACAGTTCCCGAAGTTCGTTTGATCGGGAAAGATAATGAAGCGCTCGGCATTGTCCGAATTCAAGAGGCGCTACGAATGGCCGATGAGGCCGAAATCGATCTGGTGGAAATCGCAGCCCAAGCATCACCACCGGTCGTCAAATTAATGGACTATGGCAAGTTTCGCTATCAGGAGCAAAAGCGTGCTGCCGAGGCTAAATCAAAGCAAAAGACCATACAGGTCAAGGAAGTCAAGTTTCGACCTGGCACGGATGACGGCGATTACATGGTCAAGCTAAGAAACCTGATTCGCTTTCTCGAAGAGGGCGATAAAGCCAAGGTCACCATGCGTTTTCGTGGTCGTGAAATGGCACATCAGGAATTCGGTGTCCGTCTCCTCGAACGCATCCGTACCGATTTGGACCAGCACGGTCAGGTCGAAGCGATGCCCAAGCTTGAGGGGCGTCAAATGGTCATGGTCATCGCTCCAAAACGCAAGAAGTAGTCTTTTTCGCGTATACTCCTAGGTTGCCCAAGTTGGATTGCAAAGCTTGGGCAAGAAGATGCGGTCAGGGTCTTAAAAGGGTAGAAGCATGTGAGCGTTGTTGAGCATGGCTTTATACACACCTTGGATCGTTGAGAAGATGGAGCAATCATGCCCAAGATGAAAACCAAGCGGGGCGCCGCCAAGCGTTTCCGTGTCCGTCCAGGCGGATCAATCAAACGTGGTCAGGCCTTCAAGCGCCACATCCTCACCAAAAAGACAACCAAAAACAAACGGCAATTGCGTGGATCCGCAGAAGTAATGGCGGTGGATATCGCACACGTGCGTGCCATGCTTCCCTACGCTTAAAGGAGAGTCCGCAAATGCCTCGAGTTAAACGTGGTGTGACGGCAAGAGCACGTCACAAAAAAGTACTTGCTGCAGCTAAGGGATACCGTGGTCGCCGTGGTAATGTTTATCGTATTGCCAAGCAAGCTGTTATGCGTGCTGGTCAATACGCCTATCGTGATCGCCGCAATCGCAAGCGTGTATTTCGTGCTCTTTGGATCGCGAGAATAAATGCTGCAGTCCGCGAGCACGGCATGACTTACTCTGCCTTTATCCATGGTTTGCACAAAGCTTCGATCGGGCTAGACAGAAAGGTACTGGCTGATTTGGCTGTGCGCGACAAGGCAGCATTTGCTTCCATCGTGGCGCAGGTGAGATCGACCATCGCAGCCTGATTCGTTAAGATCCGGTCGATTCGATGGGGCCTTCTGTTTGTTCGGAAGGCCCTTTTTGTTGGTACCGGTCAAGATGCCGTTGGTGGTCTGATAAGCCAATCTTCAAAGGAAATGATCAATGGACGCGTTAGGTGATCAAAGGGCGATTGAGGCCATGATTGAACAGGCCAGCCTTGATTTTTCCCACTGCGACGACACGGCGCAATTGGCTCAGGTCAAGGCGCGTTATTTGGGTCGTGATGGGCGTTTGACCGCCATGATGAAGAGCTTGGCCGGACTACAAGGGCAGGCTCGAAGTGATGCTGGCAAGGCTTTAAACGCAGCAAAACAAGCCGTCGAGTCTGAGTGGAAGTCGAGAGAAAAAACGCTTGCTAATCAAGCGCTAAATGCCCAACTTCAAAAAGATGCCATTGATGTGTCGCTGCCCGGGCGTGGCTGTGAAGACGGCGGGCTACACCCGATCACACTCACCATCGCCCGCATTGAAGCGATATTTCGCTCCATTGGTTTCGATGTGGCCGATGGCCCGGAAATTGAAGACGATTTTTATAACTTTACAGCCTTGAACACGCCTCAGGATCATCCGGCTCGATCGATGCACGATACCTTTTACGTCGAAGGCGGCCTGCTTTTGCGTACCCACACGTCGCCGATGCAAATCCGCTATGCACGCCAGCACAAGCCACCCATCCGTGTGATTGCGCCTGGTAAGACCTACCGAGTCGATTCAGATGCCACGCATTCGCCGATGTTTCACCAGTTTGAAGGCTTATGGCTTGACGAGAACATAAGCTTTGCCGATTTAAAGAGCGTGTACACCATGTTTTTGCGGCAGTTTTTTGAACAGGACGATATTGATGTGCGTTTTCGACCATCGTATTTTCCATTCACAGAGCCTTCGGCAGAAATCGATATGCGTTTTGGATCGGGGCCTATGAAGGATCGCTGGCTTGAGGTGTCTGGGTCCGGCCAGGTTCATCCTCAGGTTGTGCGCAATGTGGGCCTTGATCCAGAAAACTATATCGGTTTTGCTTTTGGTTCAGGCGTGGAGCGCTTGGCCATGTTGCGCTACGGTGTGTCCGATTTGCGTTTATTCTTTGAAAACGATTTAAGGTTTTTAAAGCAATTTGATCGCTAAATTGAGGGTCTTCGCTTTGTCGTTCTTGGCAAGGTGCCAGCAGGTTTTGACGAGCTGTCACCTAGGTCTTTTGAGGCTTTTATGAAATTTTCAGAACAGTGGCTCAGGCAGTATGTCAATCCCGATTGGAGCACGCAAGAGCTTGCCGATGCACTTACCATGGCTGGTCTTGAGGTTGAATCGCTTGAGTCGCTGGCTCCTGCCTTTAGTCAGGTTGTTGTTGCACGCATTGAGCGAGTCGAGGCGCACCCAAACGCAGACCGTTTGCGCGTTTGCCATGTTGACGTAGGACAGGCTAATTTGGCGCAAATCGTCTGTGGCGCTCCCAACGCAGCCGCTGGCATCACGGTCGCATGTGCTTTACCAGGCGCCCAACTGCCCGGAGGGCTGCAAATTAAACCCGTGACCATGAGAGGAGTCCAGAGCGCTGGCATGCTTTGCTCGGCAAAAGAGCTCGGTTTATCGCAAGACCATCAGGGCTTGATGCTCCTCGACGAGGGTTTGACGCTCGGGAAGGATTTGCGCGAAGCGCTTAGACTTGATGATCAACAGTTTTTGCTCAAGCTCACGCCCAATCGGCCTGATTGCCTCGGTGTTCGCGGGATCGCAAGAGAGGTGGCTGCTCTCAGCGGTGCTTCGCTTGCCTCAAAGCCGGTCATTGAAGTGCAAGCTGAAATCGCTGACCGCCTCCCGGTGCGCATCGAGGCGCCCGATTTGTGCGGTCGGTTTTGTGGCCGGGTTATTCGCGGCGTGAATCCGCAAGCGCAAACGCCACAGTGGATGAAGGACAGGCTCGAGCGAGCAGGGCAGCGGAGCATTTCGGCCCTGGTCGATATTTCCAACTACGTCATGTTAGAGCTATCCAGGCCCACACATGTTTTCGATTTGGACCGGATTAAGGGTGGACTGAGTGTTCGTTGGGCCAGGCGGGGAGAGCGTTTGAAGCTTTTGAATGGTCAGACGATCGAGCTCGATGAACAGGTTGGTGTGATCGCTGATGACCAGGCTATTGAGAGTCTGGCAGGGATTATGGGTGGCGATGCAACAGCGGTATCGGATGACACAAGCAATATCTACGTTGAGGCGGCTTTTTGGTGGCCACAGGCCATCGCTGGCCGGGCTCGGCGCTATAATTTTTCGACCGATGCAGGCCATCGCTTTGAACGCGGCGTCGATGCACACACGACTGCCTCTGAGCTTGATTATGTGTGCTCGTTGATCCTTGAGATATGTGGGGGGCAAGCAGGGCCGCTCGATGACCAGGTGATCGCACTGCCCGAACGCAAACCTGTCCAAATGCGTCTCGAGCGCGCCAGAAAGGTCTCAGGTATCGATTTATCGCCCGAGGACATCAGCAGGGCCTTCACGCGACTTGGCATTGGCTTTCGATGGCTTGAGGGTGCTGAAGGTACAGAGCACGCCCAAGGTGCTAAGGGTACCGAGAACGCTCAAGTTGCTAAGGGGACCGAGAACGCCAAGGTCGCCGGAGGTGCGGTCATCGAGGTGGAGCCACCGAGTTACCGCTTTGATCTCCGCATCGAGGAAGACTTAATCGAGGAGGTTGTTCGTCTTTGGGGGTTTGATCGCTTGCCGCAGCGCCCCCCAAAGGCAAGCGCGCTTATGCGAGAGGCGCCAGAAGCTAGCCGTAGTTTGCTGCAAGTTAAAACATTGATAGCCGCCCGCGGCTATCAAGAAGTCATCAATTACAGCTTTGTTTCATCGGCCCTTGATGAGAGCGTATCGGGCGAAAAAGGGATTGCCTTGCTCAATCCCATCGCCTCACATCTTGACGTGATGCGCACCAGTCTTGTTACCGGATTGATCGACAGCCTGCGTTTCAATCTGAATCGAAAGGCCGAGAGGGTGCGGATCTTTGAGTGCGGTCGTGTGTTTCAAAAGCAGGCTGATGCCGAGGCCGATTTGCTCGAAGTCGCGGGCATTCGGCAGCCTATAAAGCTAGCCCTACTAGCCTATGGTGCTCGATATGCTGAGCACTGGTCCGATAGCAAACGATTGGTTGATTTCTTTGACCTAAAAGGTGATCTGGAGTCGGTGATTGGCACTGACAGGTTTCGGTGCCGTAAATGGGCCGATAGTGAAGAATTGCCTCCATGTCTGCACCCCACGCAAAGCGCTGTGATTGAAGTGGCCGGCAAGCAAGCAGGCTGGATCGGGGTCTTGCACCCTCAGCTTCAGCAATCTCTCGAACTCAGCTCAGCTCCCGTGCTAGCTGAGTTGGCCATCTGGGCACTCACCGACAAGTTGATGCCAAGTCCTGCTGCACCGTCAAAGTTTCCGCCTGTTGTTCGCGATCTTGCCTTTGTCGTTAACCAGGCCCTTGCTTCCGAAGAACTGACCGCTGCGCTCAAACGCTTAGGTGGTACCCGGCTCGTCAACCTGACGCTCTTTGACGAATACCGCGGCAAAGGATTGAAAGACAACGAGAAAAGTCTTGCATTCCGTCTCCGTTTCCAAGATACTGAGCGCACGCTTGAGGAGTCGGAAGTTCAGGGACTACTTCAGCAGATGATCGAGGGTATGCAATCGGCATGCGATGCGCGCCTGAGAAGTTAAAGCTCACGACAATCCCTGGTGATAACGATGATGCAAGCCATTGATGAGAGCGCAACCCTAACCAAAGCTGAACTTGCCGAAATGCTTTTCGAGCGTGTTGGCCTCAATAAGCGCGAATCGAAAGACTTGGTTGACATGTTCTTTCAAGAAGTCAGCGATGCCCTTTCAAGCGGTTTATCGGTCAAGCTCTCCGGATTTGGTAATTTTCAGCTACGTGATAAGCCGCAGCGACCGGGGCGAAATCCAAAGACGGGTGAGGTCATACCGATTTCAGCGCGCCGTGTTGTCACATTCCATGCAAGCCAAAAGCTCAAGGCCCAGATTGATTCGGGTCAATTTGTGCCTGCTAGGGGTACTGAGCTTTAAAGGCGCATGACATGACGCAGGAAGACGATAGCGCCTATTTGAAAACCCGCGGGATGGTCGATCAATTGCTGCCACCGATTCCCGCAAAGCGCTATTTCACGATTGGCGAAGTAAGCGAGCTTTGTGCTGTTAAGCCGCATGTATTGCGCTATTGGGAACAGGAGTTTACCCAGCTTCGTCCGATGAAGCGTCGAGGCAATCGGCGCTACTACCAGCATCATGAAGTCCTCTTAGTGCGGAAGATCCGTGAACTGCTCTACGACGAAGGCTTCACGATTCAAGGGGCGCGGATGCGCTTGTCGGGGCGTCAGACCATCTCCAACTTGCAAGCCGAGGCGGCTGCTATGTCGCGGACTCAACCGCTCGAGCACGAAGAGGCTAAGGCAGCAGATAGCGGCAGCACCATGGGAGGTATGGATCAGTTTCACGATCCTGAGACCAAGCTTCACGAGGATGAGTCTGCGACTGAAGGTCATGAGCAGCATGAGGGTCCAAGCCACACGATGATTCACCGATTGCGGGTCGAGTTAAACGAGGTTCTCCGGTTGCTCAGCGTCGATGAGGTTGCTTCAGGGCAACCATAGCTCCCTGGTGATACGCCTTTGCTTCGCCTGCGTGCGATAGCTTGGTATACTCGACGGCTTCGGGGCGTAGCGCAGCCTGGTAGCGCACTTGCATGGGGTGCAAGGGGTCGCGAGTTCGAATCCCGCCGTCCCGACCAAGTAACAAACAAAAAAGGCCAATCGTCTGATTGGCCTTTTTTGTTTATTCGCGTAGTTTGTTTGAATCGCTGATTTATAGTTAGAGGGCGTTGGGCCGCTTGACAGGTCGTATGGATTCAAGCGCTCTTGCTGCTCGCAAAACAAGTGCATCGCCGAACATCGGTCCAACCAACTGAATGCCAATCGGTAAGCCGTCTGGGTTGAGTGACCAAGGAAAGCTAATGGCTGGCTGTTGTGAGAGGTTAAAGGGGAAGCTGAAAGGTGTCCACCCAAGCATCGTTTGGGCATCGTATAGACCTGCACTGCCGGCAGCGCGTGTATCAAAAGCGCAGACCGCCGTTGACGGTGTGAGTATGAGATCAAAGCGGCTCATGAACTGCCTCAACGTCGAGCCAAGTATCCCTCGCCTCTGATTGAAGTCGTGTATCTGCTCCGGGTTGATTGCCAAGCCTATGGTGGCTTCGGAGCGAAAGTCGGGATCGGTCACCGCTCGCTGCTCGTCTGAAAGCTGGCGCCAAAGGTTAGCGGCACCAGCAGCCCAAAGCCCAAAACTGATATCAAGCGAGTCTTCAATACCTGGATCCACAGCTTCAACACGGGCGCCTAGGGACTCCATAGCATGGGCTGTTTCCTTCACCGCCGCCTCAATGGCCGGATCAAGTTGCTGCACATAGCCAAGTCTAGGCGAATAAGCGACCCGCAGTCCAGCAAGACCATCATCAAGTCCGATCAAATAGTTGCTCGTATCCGGAGGTAGCGAGGTCCAGTCACGTGCATCAGCCTGCTTCATAACATTCATCGCGAGCGCACAATCAATAACACTCATCGTGTGTGGGCCCAAATGGGCAACCGATCCAAAAGGCGATAAAGGATAAGCCGGAACTCGCCCATAAGACGGCTTTAGGCCGACATTGCCGCAAAACGCGGCGGGTATACGCACTGAACCTGCGCCGTCGGTACCAACGGCAAGTGGGCCTAAGCCTGCCGCCACAGCCGCGGCTGCGCCCCCCGATGACCCGCCCGGCGTCTTTTGCAGATGCCATGGATTTTTCGTGATGCCAGTAAGTGGCGAATTGGTTTCACCCTTACAGCCAAACTCTGGTGTTGTGGTTTTGCCCAATACAACCGCACCCGCTTCGCGAAGCCTTGCGCTAACCGGAGCATCGACCGACCAGTCTTGCTTGGGATCAATGGTCTTGGAGCCACGCAGCGTGGGCCAGCCTTTGGTGAGGATTAGATCCTTGATGCTGACTGGCACGCCTTCGAGCGCCCTCGGAGCATTTGCGCCACCAAAGCCTGTCTCGCGTTGTTTGCGCCAAGCAAGCCAGCGAGTCTCGCTTTCGCGGGCGCTCTTTATGGCCCCCTGTTCATCGATGAAGCAAAAAGCATTGAGTAATGGATTGAGGTGCCCGATACGCTCGAGCACCTCCCGAGTGCAGTCGACCGGCGACGCCTGCCCGCTCGCATACAGGGCTAACAAGACATGGGCAGGCAGCTCATAAAGCTTTGACATCGATGGCACCCCAAACACTAAATCCCAAGCTTAGGCTGCAGACAGCAAGTCACGCAAGACATAGGGCAGGATGCCCCCATGAAGGTAGTAGTCAACCTCAATTGCAGTGTCGATGCGTGACAGAAGCTGCACCTTGCTCGTGCTGCCATCGCCGCGATGAATCACAAGCGCAATATCTTGTTGCGGCTTGAGTTTCGCAGGTATTTCGAGGTCAAAGCGCTCGTCGCCGTGAATGCCTAGCGATTCCCAGGAGTCGCTGCCTTTGAACTGCAAAGGAAGTACACCCATGCCCACTAAATTAGAGCGATGGATTCGCTCAAAACTCCGAGCCACCACAGCTTTAACACCAAGCAGTTGCGTGCCCTTAGCTGCCCAATCACGCGAAGAACCTGTACCGTACTCCTCACCGCCAAAGATGACCGTCGGCGTCTGTTCGTCGATGTAGCGCATGGCAGCGTCATAAATCGACAAGGTCTCGCCGCTTGGCTGATGAATGGTGATGCCCCCTTCGACTCTTGAGCCATCAGGCTTGGCGGGAATCATTAGATTCTTGATCCTGACGTTCGCAAAGGTGCCCCTCATCATCACTTCATGATTGCCGCGACGCGACCCATAACTATTAAAGTCGGCCTTCGTGACACCGTTGGCAAGCAGCCACTGCCCAGCGGGTGAGCTTTCCTTAATCGAACCCGCTGGTGAGATATGGTCTGTCGTGATTGAATCACCAAAAAGTCCCAAAGCTCGCGCGCCACGAATGGCTGTTGTTTCGTGCGAGGCTTGCATACCAAAGTCATCGAAAAATGGCGGCTTTGCGATGTAGGTTGATTTGGGCCAATCATAGACCTGACCCTTAACGCCTTTGACCTTTTCCCAAAGCTTGCCTGGATTCGACTTCACTTGCGCATAGTTCTCACGGAAAACCTTGGGATTCATCGCATGTTTCATGAGTCGGTGTACCTCATCTGAGCTCGGCCAAATATCGCCGAGGTAAACCGGCTTGCCGCCTTTGCCATGTCCAACCGGTTCGCTCATTAAGTCTTTGGTGACATTGCCGGCAATTGCATAGGCGACAACGAGTGGGGGCGAAGCAAGGAAATTAGCCTTCAGGTTTGGATGAATCCTCGCTTCAAAGTTGCGGTTGCCCGAGAGCACTGCTGCGCAAATGAGATCATTTTTCGTAATCGCATCATTGATCTCTGGTGATAAATCGCCAGCATTACCGATACAAGTTGTACAACCGTAGGCTGCAACATTAAATCCGAGCTTTTCCAAATAGGGAAGTAATCCCGCCTTTTCGAGATATTCGGTCACTACTCTTGAGCCTGGTGCCAGCGAGGTCTTGATATGTTTGGGAACGGTTAAGCCAGCCTCGACCGCTTTCTTAGCCAGTAAACCGGCCGCAAGCAAAACGCCGGGATTCGACGTATTGGTACACGAGGTGATTGCTGCGATCAGCACATCGCCATTGCGAATCGTTGACTTACCAGCGGAAAAATCTTCGTGTAACTTGCTGGCTGCTTGGTTGAATCCGTTTTCTGAAGTTGGTTTAGAAAATAAATTGGTGAATGTTTCCTTAACGTGGCCGATTTCTATGCGATCTTGCGGGCGCTTCGGACCTGCCAGCGAGGGAGCAACCGTACCAAGATCAAGCTTGAGCAGCTTGGTGAACTCAATGTCCTTTGCGTCTGACACACCGAACATGCCTTGTGCTTTAAAGTAAGCTTCAAAGGCTGCAATCTCGTCCTTGGTGCGCCCAGTGCCTGTGAAATATTCGATCGTCTTTTCGTCGACGGGGAAGAAACCCATGGTTGCACCATACTCGGGTGCCATGTTGGCAATCGTTGCACGATCGGGTAGCGCAAGACTACGCGTGCCTTCGCCGCAAAACTCGACAAACTTACCAACGACTTTTTCTTTGCGAAGCATTTCAGTGATGCTTAGCACCAAATCGGTGGCAGTTACCCCTTCGCGGAGACTTCCGGTGAGTTCGACGCCAATGACGTCGGGCGTGAGGAAATAAACCGGCTGTCCAAGCATGCCTGCCTCGGCTTCGATACCGCCAACACCCCAGCCCACCACCCCGATGCCATTGATCATCGTGGTGTGGCTGTCGGTTCCAACGAGTGTATCGGGATAAAAAACAGTGCGTTTACCCGAAGCCTTCCGATGAACGCCTCGCGCCAGATACTCCAGATTAACCTGATGGACAATGCCGAAACCAGGTGGCACGACGCCAAAGGTATCAAAGGCATTCATGCCCCACTTCATGAATTGATAACGTTCTTGATTTCGTGAAAACTCAAGTTTCATATTAAGATCAAGCGATTTGCCAGTCCCGAAATGATCGATCATCACTGAATGATCGACAACCAGATCGACCGGTACCAAGGGTTCGATCGTTTTTGGATTCTTTCCCATGCCCGATGCTACGTTGCGCATGGCAGCAAGGTCTGCGAGCAGAGGAACGCCGGTAAAGTCTTGCAAAACAACCCTTGCAACCACAAAAGGTATCTCGGCGGTTCGCGATGCGCGCGGCTTCCAACTGGCAAGTTGCTTGACGTGTTGCTCGGTTACTTTTTTGCCGTCACAGTTGCGTAGTACCGACTCAAGGACGATGCGAATCGACACGGGCAGTCGGGATAAGTCCTTTCCGAGCTGTTCGCCCAGTGCCTTGAGCGAATAATAATGACCGGTCTTCTGGCCGTACTTAAATGACTTAACAGACTTAAATGGATCGCTCATGTTGGGTTCCTTATGAACTAGAGTTTGCAGTCGTTGGCCAATTGCCGGCCCAATTTCGAATCGAGAAGCATCGATTTTGAGGGAATCTTGATCCAGGTCATGCCACTTCGCTGATCCTGGTACCTCACCGCGCCGGTGGCGGTATCGACGGCGAAAAGTAAGTGGTCTTTACCTTTGTACTGGACCACTATCGATCCAAAGTCGGGTGCAATATGTTTAACAATAATTTGTACACCCTGATGGCAACGATACAGGCCAGCTTGAACAGGGTCGGTCCGCGATACCTCATGAACATCGCTGGCCCAGGCCGCCTTGCCCGTGAAGGCGAGGGCACTTGTCAAGGCAAGGATGCCAGTGAAAGCGAGGATGCCGGTGACGGAGAAGATACCACTTAAGGCACGAGTGCCTGTGAAAGCGATGGTAATGCGCGGGCTGATCACCACGGGACCTAGGTACGTTGCGCAAGCGGCACAAATTTTTGATCTTCGGGTCCGACGTAATTCGCAGAAGGCCGAATGATCTTGTTATCAATACGTTGCTCAATCACATGAGCCGCCCATCCCGACGTACGTGAAATGACGAAAAGCGGCGTGAACATTGCAGTGGGCACGCCCATCATGTGGTACGAGACGGCGGAAAACCAGTCGAGGTTGGGGAACATCTTTTTTGCATCCCACATGACCGATTCAAGGCGTTCGGCGATATCAAACATTTTCATATCGCCAGCATCGCTCGAGAGCCGTCGAGCTACTTCTTTGATCACTTTGTTGCGCGGGTCGGCAATGGTGTAGACCGGATGGCCAAAACCTATAACCACCTCCTTTGCCTCGACTCTTCGACGAATGTCGGCCTCTGCATCGTCTGGGCTTTCATAACGCTTTTGTACTTCGAAGGCAACCTCGTTCGCGCCGCCGTGTTTAGGTCCGCGAAGGGCGCCGATCCCTCCGGCAATAGCTGAATACATATCTGAGCCCGTACCGGCAATCACCCGACATGTGAAGGTCGAGGCGTTGTATTCGTGTTCGGCATAAAGATTGAGGCTCGTGTGCATCGCCCGAATCCAAAGTTCTGATGGAGCCTGCCCGTGCAATAAATGCAGGAAATGCGCAGCGATCGAGTCATCGTCTGTCTCGACATCGATTCTCCGTCCGTTGAACGCATAGTGATACCAATACAGCAATACCGATCCTAGACTTGCCATCAAACGGTCTGCTATGTCGCGCGCGCCTGGGCTGTTGTGATCATCTTTTTCGGGCAGCACACAACCGAGTGCTGATACACCAGTGCGCATCACATCCATCGGGTGGCTACCTGCGGGCAGCGATTCTAAAACTGCCTTGACTTGTGCCGGTAATCCACGCAAGGCTTTAAGTTTTGTCTTGTACCCCCGAAGCTCGGCAGCGTTTGGCAACTTGCCGTGAACCAGTAGGTAAGCGACTTCTTCGAACTCAGCTTGTTCGGCAATGTCAAGAATATCGTAGCCGCGGTAGTGCAGATCGTTGCCAGTGCGCCCTACGGTGCAAAGCGCTGTGTTGCCTGCTGTAACGCCAGACAGTGCGACAGACTTCTTGGGTTTGATAGCCGAGCTAGTAGCCCCATGACTCTCACTCATCAATGCTTTCCTTTAGCAAATAGTTGATCCAAGCGGTGTTCGAATTCCCAGTATCCGATGGCGTCGTATAAGGCCTGACGGGTTTGCATATGTTCGACGACGGCAGCTTGTGTGCCGTCGCGGCGAATCGCTTCGTAGACGGTTTCAGCGGCCTTATTCATTGCTCTAAAAGCCGATAATGGATAGAGCACCATCGCACATCCCGCCGAGGCCAACTCATCGGTTTTAAAGAGCGGCGTTTGACCAAATTCGGTAATGTTTGCCAGTATCGGCACTTTGACTGCATCAGCAAATTCTCGGTACATCGATAACTCGGTAATAGCCTCTGGAAAAATCATATCGGCACCAGCTTCAACGCAGGCGAGAGCTCGCTCAACGGCAGCCTCGAGGCCTTCGACCGCGATTGCGTCGGTTCGGGCCATGATGACAAAATGGGGGTCGGTCCTAGCGTCTGCCGCAGCCTTGATTCGGTCGACCATTTCATCTTTGGAAACGATCTCTTTATTAGGTCGATGTCCGCAACGCTTTGCTCCGACTTGATCTTCGATATGCATTGCGCCCGCACCAAATTTAATCAGTGATTTGACCGTACGTGCCACATTAAAGGCCGAAGCCCCAAAGCCCGTGTCGACATCGACAAGCAGCGGTAAATCGCACACATCAGTGATGCGCCTCACGTCGGTAAGTACATCGTCGAGTCCCGAAATGCCAAGGTCGGGTAGTCCGAGAGAGCCCGCGGCCACCCCGCCACCCGATAAATAAATGGCGCGATACCCAGCTCGCTTTGCAAGCAAGGCATGGTTGGCATTGATGGCGCCGACAATTTGCAACGGCTTTTCTTGGCTTAGTGCTTCACGAAACCTTAGTCCAGGACTGCTCATGAATCAACTCCTCTTGGTTTAACCGAGCAAATGAGCCACTGCCTCACGTTCTTCGCTTAACTCCTTGAGCGTGATGGCAATACGCTCTTGGCTAAACTTGTCGATCTCAAGTCCTTGGACAATGCTGTAGTCGCCATTTTGGCAAGTGACTGGAAAGCCGAACATCACATCTTGCGGAATGCCGTACGAGCCATCCGAAGGGATCCCCATCGTTGTCCATTCGCCGCCTGTGCCATGAGTCCAGTCACGCATATGGTCGATAGCAGCGTTGGCGGCCGAGGCGGCTGATGACAAGCCGCGCGCTTCGATAATCGCTGCTCCGCGTTTTCCGACCGTGGGTAGGAATATGTCGCGATTCCACGCATCATCGTTGATCATTTGCTTGACTGATGACGAACCGATCGTTGCAAAACGATAGTCTGCGTACATCGTGGGGGAATGATTGCCCCAGACACAGAGCTTACGAATGTCGGACACGGGCTTGCCGGTACGAGCCGCGATCTGCGAGAGGGCTCGGTTGTGATCCAAGCGCAACATCGCGGTGAATTGCCGTTTGTTGATCGACGGCGCTGATTTCATAGCGATGTAGGCATTGGTGTTGGCGGGATTGCCCACCACAAGAACTTTGACATCGCGCGAAGCCGATGCGTCCAAGGCCTTGCCCTGCGCGGTGAAGATGGCCGCATTAGCACTTAGCAAGTCTTTTCGCTCCATGCCCGGTCCTCGCGGCCGAGCGCCGACTAATAAGGCATAGTCTGTGTCCTTAAAGGCCTTGTTTGGATCGTTGTGAGCTTCCATGCCGGCAAGCAGCGGAAAGGCACAGTCCTCAAGCTCCATCATGACGCCTTTGAGCGCTTTTTGAGCCTTTTCATCGGGGATCTCCAGCAATTGCAAGATCACGGGCTGATCCTTGCCAAGCATCTCGCCCGAGGCGATACGAAACAAGAGGGCATACCCGATTTGTCCGGCGGCTCCGGTGACTGCGACCCGTTTGGCTGTCTTACTCATGACTTTTCCTGATAGTAGGGTTTATTTAGGTTTGCGCAACATCGCACTCGCCAAGCCTCATAGCGCCGTGGCTTGACTCAGCAAGGCGGGATGCACGGAATACTGTCGGACGATTGGAGAGGCAAGCTGTCCCAACGTCAAAGACTTTTATGTCTTATATAAGAGATAAGACACTGGACAAGTCACGGGCCTCGTGATTCAATCGCAGCATGCAACGCGATCAGTCAAGCGCACTCTCGGTCAATGACGTGCCTACCCCTGACGAATTGGGCAAAGACTCCATGGGTGCACCAACCTTCAGCCCACTTTATCGGCAGATTAAGGACCGTCTCATGCGGGCGCTCGATTTAGGAGAATGGCAGCCTGGGCAAATGGTGCCCAGTGAAAGTGAACTGGCCAGGCGCTTTGCGGTGAGCCAGGGCACGGTGAGAAAGGCGATTGAGGAACTTGCAGCCGAACATGTGCTGGTAAGGCGCCAGGGCAAAGGTACTTTTGTTTCAAGTCATCACGAGGAACGTGCTCAATTCCGTTTTTTGCGATTAAGGCGTGATGCAGGGGGCTTGCCTGAGACCGAAAGCCACATTCTTGAATGTCGCCGTTTAAGGCCCCCGGTTGATGTCGCCCGCGAGTTGCAAATGCGAGCGGGTGAATCGGCAGTATTTATTCGCCGAATGTTAAACGTTGACGCTTCGCCGGCAGTTCTTGACGAGTTATGGCTGCCAGCGAATCTTTTTCGCGGTCTGACCCAAGAGCGCTTGCAGCAGTACAAGGGCCCGCTCTACGCCTTGTTTGAGGCAAGTTTTGGAACTCGTATGCTCAAAGCGCGTGAGCAAATCAAGGCAATTGCTTGTCCGCAAGAGCAGTCACGACGCTTAGGGGTGGCGACCGGGACACCGGTTTTGCTGGTCGACAGGCTCTCAACAACCTACCAGGATCGGCCGGTTGAAGTCCGTCGAGGCTATTACCTGACCGAAAACCACCACTACTTTAACGCCTTGGTCTAGGCGTGCTTTGTGAAAGCCCGCGATTTGACGCAAAATGCGCCTGCCACCGAGCAAAAGGCCGCGTCAATACGGTTGGGCTTGGTGCTTGTGCAGCCAAGGTCCGAAGAGTCCTGGCGATTCGAAAAGGGAGTTACTTGTGAGTTCAACACGTCCGCAGTTTCGGAACATTCATGTTTCGCAAATTCTTAGCTATCGGCTGCCGCTTGCGGGTGTGGTGTCGATTCTGCATCGGCTAAGC
Source organism: Burkholderiaceae bacterium (assembly GCA_900299025.1). Taxonomy (GTDB): domain Bacteria; phylum Pseudomonadota; class Gammaproteobacteria; order Burkholderiales; family Burkholderiaceae_E; genus UBA3064. The sequence continues at coordinate 55,570 of OMIE01000086.1, read as the reverse complement.
GGTGCCTTTCTGTTTTTGATCGGCATCCCGCTCGTCTTGTTTACGCTAGATCAAAGCATCGCCTCTGAGATGACCCACGCCCGACTGAGTGCGACCCTTGGGCATCCGTTGGCGAAGTTGATTTGTCTCGCCGTGATTTGGGCATTCCTGCATCATGCCATCGCTGGCATTCGCTATTTGGTCTTGGATTTACACATTGGAACAGCCAAGGAACAGGCCCGATCAAGTGCTAGAGTCGTTCTCATGTTGAGCCTGGCTATGACCGCCGTGGTTGCTCTTCGTCTTTTTGGAGCGTTCTAAGATGGCTAGCAGACGAATCGTCACCGGCGCCCACTACGGTCTTAAAGATTGGCTAGCCCAGCGCATCACCGCTGTTGTTCTTCTTGTTTACACATTTGTAGTGATTGGTGCTGTAAGCCTGGGAGCCGCCGCAAATTATGATCAATGGGCTGGCCTTTTCAGTCAGGCTTGGTTCAAGATCATCACACTGCTTGCGATGTTGGCACTTTGCTGGCATGCCTGGGTGGGTGTGCGCGATATTTACATGGACTACATCAAGCCAACAGCCATCAGGCTTAGCCTTCAGGTGCTAACCATTATCGGCTTGATCGCCTATTTATGCTGGACTGTTCTCATTCTTTGGAAAGTCTAGCGATTAAAGCATTCAGGCTCATCATCTTGTAAACATTGAGGCATTAAACATGACGGAAATCGTAAGCCATTTGGCCAACAATCTTCCAAGACGCCGCTTTGATGCAGTCATCGTCGGTGCGGGTGGCTCAGGGATGCGCTGCTCATTGCAATTGGCACAGGCTGGTTATAGCGTTGCAGTACTGAGTAAGGTTTTCCCGACGCGATCGCATACGGTCGCTGCCCAGGGAGGCATCGGGGCCGCGCTTGGCAATATGTCGGAAGATAGTTGGTACTGGCACATGTTTGATACGGTCAAGGGATCGGATTACCTCGGTGATCAGGATGCGATCGAATTTATGTGCCGCGAAGCGCCAAAGGTGGTTTACGAACTAGAACACTTCGGCATGCCCTTTGACCGTAATCCAGATGGTACGATTTATCAGCGTCCCTTCGGCGGGCATACCGCCAACTTTGGCGAAAAGCCGGTTCAACGTGCCTGTGCGGCAGCAGACCGGACGGGACATGCGCTGCTACATACCTTATACCAACGTAATGTCCAGGCGCGCACACAGTTCTTCGTCGAGTGGATGGCGCTTGACTTGATTCGTGACAGCCAAGGTGCTGTTGTTGGTGTGGTTGCCCTTGAGATGGAAACAGGCGAAGTGATGCTGCTCCAATCCAAGGTCACTGTGCTGGCAACGGGCGGTGCAGGGCGCATTTGGCAGGCCTCGACCAATGCCTTTATCAATACCGGTGATGGCATGGGCATGGCAGCGCGGGCTGCAATACCGCTCGAAGATATGGAATTTTGGCAGTTTCACCCGACCGGGGTTGCCGGCGCTGGTGTACTGATCACCGAAGGCGTTCGTGGCGAGGGTGGCATTTTGTTGAACAAGCACGGCGAGCGCTTCATGGAGCGCTATGCACCCACCCTTAAAGATTTGGCGCCGCGCGATTTTGTCTCGCGTTCGATGGATCAGGAAATCAAAGAAGGTCGAGGCTGTGGCGAGCATGGCGATCATGTGCTCTTGAAGCTAGATCACCTAGGCGCCGAGACCATCATGAAACGTCTGCCCTCGATTCGAGAGATCGCTATCAAGTTTGCTAATGTAGACCCTATCAAGGATCCCATTCCTGTGGTCCCGACGATCCACTATCAGATGGGCGGTATTCCTACGAATTATCACGGTGAGGTCGTTGTACCCAAGGCAGGCAACCCCAATACCGTTGTACCTGGTTTATACGCCATCGGCGAATGTGCCTGTGTATCGGTCCATGGCGCAAATCGCTTGGGCACTAATTCATTGCTTGACTTACTTGTATTTGGTCGTGCTGCCGGCAACCATATTGTGTCGAGTAAGCTCAATGCAGATGAGTATAGGGATTTGCCGCCTGATGCCGGGGACGCTTCGCTTGCAAGATTGGCTCGGCTCGAGTCTTCAGGTTCTGGCGAGAATATCCAAGACGTTGCCAACGATGTTCGTAAGACGATGCAAGCGCACTGCGGGGTCTTCAGGACTGATGAGCTCTTGAAAGAAGGTGTGCAGAAGATTGCAGAACTCGATCAACGAGCCAAGCACATCCATCTGAAGGATAAGTCCAAGGTGTTCAACACGGCGCGCGTTGAAGCGTTGGAACTTGATAATTTGATGGAGACCGCCAAAGCGACTATTGTGTCTGCAGAAGCCCGCAAGGAGAGTCGTGGTGCGCACGCCCATCGCGATTACCCCAATCGTGACGATACCCATTGGATGCGCCACAGCCTTTGGTACTCCGAAGGCAACCGCCTAGACTATAAGCCGGTGGTTTTAAAGCCCCTCACAGTCGACACGTTTACGCCCAAGGCAAGAACTTTTTGAGTTGAGTGGTCGACGCAAAGCACTGTTCGTATGAAGTCGCACACAAAGTTAGCGCAGGAGTCAAGATGAGTAAGACTGTTCGTTTTTCTATTTATCGCTACGATCCCGATAAAGACGCAAAGCCCTACATGCAAGACCTTGAGGTGACCTTGCAGCCCAACGATAAGATGTTGTTGGATGCCTTGATGCGAATCAAGAGCGATTTCGACCCTAGTCTGTCGTTTCGTCGTTCTTGCCGCGAGGGTGTTTGCGGCTCGGATGCGATGAATATCAACGGTAAGAACGGTCTAGCTTGCATTACCAATTTGCGCGATTTGCGTCAGCCGATTGTGTTGAAACCACTACCCGGTCTACCGGTGGTACGCGATCTCATTGTCGACATGACCCAGTTCTTTAAGCAGTACCACTCCGTACAACCTTTCTTGATCAATGACAATCCGCCTCCCGAGAAGGAGCGCTTACAGTCACCCGAGGACCGTGAAGAGCTCGATGGGCTCTACGAGTGCATACTTTGCGCTTGTTGCTCAACGAGCTGCCCGTCGTTTTGGTGGAATCCCGATAAGTTTGTCGGCCCGGCCGGATTGTTACAGGCCTACCGTTTCATTGCAGATACCCGTGATCAGGCGACCTCAGCAAGACTCGACAATCTTGAAGATCCCTATCGACTATTCCGTTGCCACACCATTATGAATTGTGTCGATGTCTGCCCCAAGGGTCTAAATCCAACCAAGGCGATCGGCAAGATTAAAGAACTCATGGTAAAGCGCGCGGTTTAATGACTGAGGCGCTTTGCGATTAGCCCATGAATCGAGTCGCCGAAAGCCCTGAATTTGACGATCAAGCCAGTCTGCGACGTTTGCGTTGGCGCTGCAGGCGGGGTTTGTTGGAGAATGATTTGCTTCTCACCCGATTTCTCGATCGTTTTGAACAAAAATTGACCGCAGATTTCGTCTTTGGACTCGACCAATTATTGAACTTATCGGACAATGAATTGCTCGATCTCGTGCTTGATAGGAAGCAGCCTGAGGCTGAGTTGCTTGACCCGCGTGTGATGGTGGTGCTCAAAGCTTTGCGGGCTGTTTAGCGTCTGCCGCATCGCAATGAGTTTTGCTATGACCTTTGAGAGTCGCTTGTCACGAGCGAACGGTTTTTGTAGTTGTTTGATTAACCTTTGATGAAGAGTTGCCATGTCTGATACAAAAGCGACGATCAGCTTCACCGATGGAACGCCCTCGGTCGATTTTCCCATTTACAAGGGCTCCATTGGCCCGGACGTTATCGATATTAGGAAGCTTTACGGTCAAACCGGTAAGTTCACCTTCGATCCAGGTTTTATGTCGACGGCTGCTTGTGAATCCAAGATCACCTATATTGATGGCGATCAGGGAGAGTTGCTCTATCGGGGCTATCCGATTGAGCAAGTTGCAGTGCAGTGCGATTATCTAGAGACCTGTTATCTCCTGCTTAACGGCGAATTACCAAACCGCGCCCAACGTGATCAATTTGTAGGCACCGTGACAAAACACACGATGGTGCATGAACAAATGCAACGCTTCTTCCAGGGCTTTCGTCGAGACGCACATCCGATGGCTGTGCTTGTAGGTGTGGTCGGTGCGCTTGCTGCTTTTTATCACGATAGTCTCGATATCAACAACCCTGCGCATCGCGAAATATCTGCCATCCGACTCATCGCCAAGATGCCCACCCTGGTTGCCATGGCGTATAAGTATTCGATTGGACAACCCTTCATGTACCCGCAAAATTCGCTTTCCTATAGCGCTAATTTTATGCGGATGATGTTTGGGAATCCTTGTGAGGCATATGAAGTTAATGACGTCTTGGTGCGAGCGCTCGATCGGATTTTGATATTGCACGCTGACCATGAGCAAAATGCATCGACATCGACGGTACGATTGGCTGGCTCCTCGGGCGCCAATCCTTTTGCGTGCATCGCAGCAGGTATCGCAACCCTCTGGGGGCCAGCACACGGTGGCGCTAATGAGGCCTGTTTGGTCATGCTCAATGACATTCAAAAAATGGGTGGCGTTGAGAAAATTGGTGAATTTATTAAGCAGGTTAAGGACAAGCAGTCAACCGTCAAGTTGATGGGTTTTGGTCATAGGGTTTATAAGAACTATGATCCCCGTGCCAAGTTGATGCGGGAGACCTGCCATGAGGTCTTGGGCGAGCTTGGCCTTGGTGATGACCCGCTCTTCAAATTGTCAATGAAGCTTGAGCAAATTGCGCTTGAGGATGATTACTTTATTCAACGCAAGCTTTACCCGAACGTAGATTTCTATTCTGGGATTGTTCAAAAAGCGATGGGTATTCCGACTGATATGTTTACTTGCATTTTTGCGCTTGCGAGGACGGTTGGATGGATTTCGCAGTGGACTGAGATGATCGCTGATCCGGAATATAAAATCGGTCGACCGCGCCAACTCTTCAATGGTGCTTCGCGACGAGACGTTTTGCCCTTGGATCAGCGGCGGTAGCAGGATAAAGGGGATGTCAACACGACATATGTTCCCCGGTGTGATAAGTGGTGGAGCAGGCCGGAAGTTCTTATGAACTTCCGGTTTTTTTTTGGCATCAGGTTTGGGTGTGAAGCTCAAAAAAGCAGAAAAGGTTAATCAAAACAAATACCAATTGCGATAACAGTGAACGAGGGAGGATGTGTTGGACGCTACAAACATAAAAAACCCAGATTATTTTCACAAAGTTGTTGACTGCCAATGGGCTTGTCCGGCCCATACGCCCGTACCCGAATACATTCGGAAAATTGCTGCAGGCCGCTTTGATGAGGCCTACATGATTAATTGGAAGTCCAATGTGTTTCCTGGCATTTTGGGGCGGACCTGTGACCGACCTTGTGAACCAGCGTGCAGGCGCGGACGCGTTGAAGCGTCGAATCTTGAGCGCCCAGAGCCCGTAGCGATCTGTCGTTTGAAACGGGTTGCTGCAGACATGAAGTCTGACGTCAAGTCGATGATGCCTAAGCGCTCAAGCCACCGTAATGGTAAGCGGATCGCCTGCATTGGTGCAGGGCCGTCCTCTCTGACCGTGGCGCGAGATCTTGCTCCTTTGGGCTATGAGGTGACGGTTTTTGATCGTGATCATCGGCCAGGCGGCATGATCTGGTCGCAGATTCCGAGATTCCGTTTGCCTATGGAAGTTATCGACGAAGAGGTGGGCTACATCCTCGATCTTGGCGTTCGCTTTGAGCAGCGCCATGTCGAGTCCATGAAGGCGATGCTGGAGGAGCGTTTCGACGCTATATTTGTTGGAACTGGTGCGCCCAAAGGAAGAGATCTTGACCTGCCAGGTCGAAGCGAGGCCTCTGCCAATATCCACGTAGGTATTCAGTGGCTTGCCTCGGTATCGTTCGGGCATAGAGAACAGATCGGATCACGTGTCATTGTCTTGGGCGGCGGTAATACGGCGATGGATTGTTGTCGAACTGCGAGGCGTTTAGGCGGTGAGGATGTAAAGGTCATTGTTCGTTCTGGCTTTGAGGAGATGAAAGCCTCGCCCTGGGAGAAGGAAGATGCCATGCATGAAGGGATTCCGATCCTTAACTATCTTGTTCCGACGGCTTTCGTCCACGAAAACGGCAAACTAACAGGGATGCGCTTTGATCGTGTGGTGGCTCAGTTCGACGACAAGGGTAGGCGCAAATTGGTATCGGCAGGTGAGCCCGAGCAATTCTTCCCCTGTGACGATGTGCTTATTGCGGTCGGTCAGGAAAACGCTTTCCCCTGGATTGAATCCGACGCGGGTATTGATTTCGATGAGTGGGGTATGCCAAGGCTCGATCCAAAGAGTTTTCAGTCGAGTCTTCCAAAGGTCTTTTTTGGCGGCGATGCGGCTTTTGGACCTAAGAACATTATTTGGGCCGTGGCCCATGGACATGATGCGGCGATTTCGATCCACAAGCACCTCGAGGGTAGCGATCTACTCGATCGACCCCTCGCCGGTATGAGCCTGATGTCGCAAAAGATGGGTATCCATGAATGGAGTTATGACAACGAGATTCTTCCAGAGAAGCGCCACAAAGTGATGTGGGCCGATGTTGAAGTCACACTCAAGAACGTGAGCATGGAAGTCGAGCTTGGATTCGACCCGGCGAGCGCTTGGAAGGAAGCGCAACGCTGTTTGAATTGCGATGTACAAACCGTCTTCGAAGCAAAGTTATGTATCGAGTGCGATGCCTGCGTTGATATTTGTCCCATGGATTGCATCAGCTTTGTACCCGATGGTGATGAAGCCGACCTGCGGACAAGACTGAAAGCGCCCGCGACTAATACAAGTCAAGATTTGTATATCAGTAAAGGTTTGAAAACAAATCGAGTGATGGCCAAAGACGAAGACGTTTGCCTGCATTGTGGGCTCTGCGCCGAGCGTTGCCCCACGGGTGCTTGGGACATGCAAAAGTCGTTGATTCAAATGGTTCACGCGACAGAGCTTGAATGCTCGAAGCGGCATGCAGGCGCTGCACTTGTGGAGGCATGATGAAGAGGATTGAAGCGGTTAATGATTTTGTGGTGAAGTTTGCCAATGTGAATGGCTCGGGATCGGCCTCAGCCAACGAATTATTTGCTCGATCCTTTTTGCGTATGGGTATTCCTGTCTCGCCGCGGAATATTTTCCCATCGAATATTCAAGGGCTTCCGACTTGGTACGAAGTAAGAGTGACCGAGCGAGGTTGGCTGGGTAGGCGTGGTGGGGTCGACATGATGGTCGCGATGAATCCGCAAACTTGGGATCAGGATGTAAAGGAAGTCGAGCCTGGTGGATATCTCTTTTATGACAATACAAAGGTCATACCCCACAGCAAGCTAAGACCTGATATCCACGTTGTTGGCATGCCGCTCACTGAGATTTGCAATAGTACGTATAGCAATCCAAGAGAGCGCCAACTTTTCAAGAACATTATTTGTTTAGGCGCACTTGCAGGGATGATGGGTATCGACGTCGAGGCTATCATTAGCCTCATCGCCGAGCAATACAAGGGTAAAGAGCGATTACTTCAGCCCAATGTTCAGGCGCTACGCTTGGGTCTGAACTATGCAGCATCGCAGCTCCAGGATGCAATTGGCCTGAGGGCGCAAGCGGCCGACGCAGTGGGTCAGCGCATTTTTATGGAGGGTAATGCTGCTGTAGCACTGGGAGCTGTCTACGGTGGGGCGACCGTATGTGCCTGGTACCCCATCACGCCCTCATCATCGGTTGCCGAGGCTTTTCAACGCTACTGTGCCAAATTCCGGGTTGACCCCGAGTCGGGTGAGCATCGTTATGCCATTGTCCAGGCCGAAGACGAACTGGCCTCAATTGGCATGGTTTGCGGAGCGGGTTGGAACGGTGCGAGAGCGTTTACCGCAACCTCGGGGCCTGGCATTTCGCTCATGGCCGAATTTGTAGGCCTTGCTTATTTTGCCGAGATTCCTGCAGTGATTGTCGATGTGCAGCGTGGCGGTCCCTCAACAGGCATGCCGACACGAACCCAGCAATCTGACGTGCTTGCATGTGCGTATCTTTCGCACGGTGACACCAAACATATCTTGCTGTTTCCTCAAGACCCGCATGAGTGTTTTACCATGACGGCTGATGCACTTGATCTGGCCGAACGACTGCAAACGCCGGTTTTTGTGATGACTGATCTTGATATTGGTATGAATCACCGACTTTGTGAACCCTTGAGCTGGCAAGAGGGCAGGCAATACGATCGAGGCAAGGTCATGACGGCAGCGATGCTTGACGAGGGTCGCGTCTTCGGAAGATATCTGGATGTGGACGGCGATGGCATTCCCTTCAGGACTTATCCTGGCACCCACCCGACTAAGGGCGCCTATTTCACCCGTGGGACCTCAAAAAATCCCTACGCGGTCTACTCGGAGGCAGGCGCAGACTACCAGTACAACATGGAGCGTCTCAACGATAAGCACGCACAGGCGCGCCATATCGTGCCACAGCCAGAAATTCGCATCATGGATCCGCAGGCTAGCGATGCTGTTTTATATTTTGGATCAACCGCACCTGCTATGGACGAAGCACTTGAGGCTATGAATTTAGCGGGACACGTGCTGAATGCCTGTCGGATTCGCGCCTTTCCGTTTTCCGATGACATAGCCGCCTTTGTGGCCCATCATCAGCGCGTATTTGTGATCGAGCAAAACCGCGATGCCCAGATCAAGAGCTTGTTGGTCAACGAGGCGGGTATTTCACCTGAGCGGTTGCAGGCGATCTTGCACTACGACGGGACGCCAATTACTGCACGCTTTATCAAGGCTGCCATGCTTCATGCCATGCAAGCCGACCTTCAGATCGATGAGCCATCGCGAGCACCAAAAGATAAAGCAGCAAGCGATAAAGCGGCCACTGATAAAGAGGTCACAGATAAGGCAGCCAGGGAGCAAGCAGCATGACTTATCTTGCCAAACCAAAGCTACATCACCCAAGTTTGCGTGCCAATCAAGTCGGCTATACGAGGCGAGACTACGAGGGTAAGGTCTCAACCTTATGCGCGGGATGCGGTCACGATTCAATTTCTGCAGCGATTATTGAAGCCTGCTGGGAACTCAACCTTCAGCCCCATCGTCTTGCCAAACTTTCCGGTATTGGTTGCTCCTCCAAAACGCCCGATTATTTTCTGGGCAACTCTCATGGTTTCAACACGGTCCATGGCCGAATGCCATCGGTGCTGACGGGCGCAAATCTCGCCAATCGCGATTTAATATTTTTGGGTGTGTCAGGCGATGGCGATTCTGCGTCGATTGGACTAGGGCAGTTTGCACATGTGATGCGTCGCGGCGTCAATATGCTTTATGTTTTAGAAAATAATGGTGTCTACGGTCTGACCAAGGGCCAGTTTTCGGCCACGGCAGATCCAGGGTCGAAGGCCAAAAAGGGGATGATTAACACCGACTCGGCGATAGATACCGTCTCGCTCGCCATTTTAATGGGTGCAAGCTTTGTGGCGAGGGCTTTCTCCGGCGACAAACATCAGTTGGTGCCTTTGATCAAAGCCGGTCTTGCCCATGAGGGTGCAGCCTTTATTGATGTGATCAGCCCTTGTGTTGCATTTAACAATCATGACGGATCAACCAAGAGTTATGACTACATCAGAGAACATAATGAGGCAGTGAACCGACTCGACTTCTGGCCAAACAAAGAAGCTATTACGGTTGACTATGATGAAGGCGAAGTCGTGCATGTTGCTCAGCACGACGGTACTTGGCTTAGGCTCAGGAAAATCCGCGAGAGCTTTGATCCGAGCGACCGGGTGGGTGCGATGAATCAGATTCAGTCGCATGCTGCAAAGGGCGAGATCCTTACTGGTTTGCTCTATCTCAACCCTGAGGCAAAAGATCTACATGCCCACCTCAATACCGACCATAGGCCCTTAAATAGCTTGCGTGCCGAAGATTTGTGCCCTGGTACGGCAGCCCTTGAGCGTCTTAACGCGAGTTTGCGTTAATGCTCTGGTATCCTCCGCCTCGATCTGCAGCGTAGCGGGGGGCATCAGCAAAAGCGGGGCGTAGGGATCAAATGAGCGCCGATGCTTGGTCGGCTAATCAATCGTCGATAAGAAGTTCGTTTTGAAAGGTAAAGCGTCATGATGAAGCAATTCCAAACCAACTCTTACCTGTTTGGTGGTAACGCTCCCTACATTGAGGAGCTCTATGAGAATTACCTCGCAAACCCCGGATCAGTCCCGGATCAATGGCGCACCTATTTCGATCGGATGCAATCGGTCCCTTCAGCCGATGGTTCGATGCAGTTCAGAGATGTTCCCCATGCGCCAATTGTTCAGTCGTTTGCCGAGCGATCGCGCGAGGGTAGCCTTCAGCCACGCCAGATGGGCGGTGACGCTGCAAGTGCCCGCAAGCAGGTTTATGTCCAGCAACTCATTGCGGCTTACCGCTTTCTCGGCAATCGTTGGGCTGACCTCGACCCATTAAAGCGGCAGGAGCGGGAGTCGATTCCAGAGCTTGAGCCTGCGTTTTATGATTTCACCGAAGGTGATCACGCCAACGTTTATTCCACCGCGAACACCTTTTTTGGCGCGGAGTCGATGACGCTGCGCGATTTGATGACCGCCTTACGCGACACTTATACAGGCAGTATCGGTGCAGAATTTATGCATATTGCCGATCCTGAGCAAAAGCGATGGATGCAGCAGCGCATGGAAAGTTGCCGTGGCCGTCCGAGCTTTTCCGTTGACCAAAAGAAACGGATCCTGGATCGTGTGACAGCCGCTGAAGGTTTGGAACGTTATCTTCACACGAAGTATGTTGGTCAAAAACGCTTTTCATTGGAAGGCGGAGAGAGTTTTATCGCATCGATCGACGAAGTTATTCAGCGAGCTGGTAGCCAGGGTGTCCAGGAAATCGTGATCGGCATGGCACACCGCGGGCGTTTAAATGTGCTTGTCAATACACTGGGCAAAATGCCTGCTGACTTGTTTGCTGAATTCGAAGGTAAGCATGCCGATGATCTTCCCTCGGGCGATGTGAAGTACCACAAGGGATTCTCAAGTGATGTGACGACACCTGGCGGACCAGTGCATTTAACGCTTGCTTTTAATCCCTCCCACCTTGAGATTGTCAACCCAGTGGTCGAGGGTTCAACCCGAGCGAGAATGGATCGTCGTGGTGACCACTCAGGGTCTCAGGTCTTGTCGGTGCTAGTCCACGGCGATGCGGCCTTTGCAGGTCAGGGCGTTGTGATGGAAACACTGAATCTTGCCCAGACTCGTCACTACGGCACTTGGGGTACGGTTCATCTTGTGATCAATAATCAGATCGGTTTCACTACCTCCGATCCGCGTGACTCAAGGTCGACTCTTTACTGCACCGATGTTGTCAAAATGATTGACGTACCGGTCTTGCATGTGAATGGCGACGACCCCGAGGCAGTGGTCTTTGCCACCCAAATTGCCGTTGATTTTCGCCAGACCTTTAAAAAAGATGTGGTTGTCGACATTATTTGTTTTAGAAAGTTGGGGCACAACGAGCAAGATACGCCCTCGGTAACCCAGCCCTTAATGTATAAGAAAATTGCTCAGCACCCTGGCACCAGAAAGATTTTTGGTGACCACTTGGTAGCCCAAGGCGCGGTACCCGCCGACTACCCGGATCAACAAGTGACAGCGTTTCGAGCTGCCATGGATGAGGGCAGGCACACGAGTGACCCGGTGCTAACAAACTTCAAGAGTAAGTTTGCGATTGACTGGTCTCCTTTCTTGAACAGTAAGTGGACCGATGCCGCTGATACGGCAGTCCCATTGGCCGAATTGCAGCGACTTGGCAAACGCATCACAACCGTGCCTGATGGTTTTGCTATCCATCCCTTGGTGGATCGGGTTATCAAGGACAGGCGCGCCATGGCCGAAGGCAAGCTAGCACTTGATTGGGGTATGGGCGAGCATCTCGCCTTTGCAAGTGTGCTCGCCAATGGATACGGCGTTAGGCTTTCAGGACAAGACTGTGGGCGTGGGACCTTTACCCACCGACATGCGGTGTTACATGACCAGGCTCGCGAGCGCTGGGATTCGGGCAGCTACACGCCCTTGCAACATGTAGCCGACGACCAAGGCGAATTCACAGTGATCGACTCGGTGCTATCCGAAGAGGCGGTCTTGGGCTTTGAGTATGGTTATTCGACCGCTGAACCCAATAAGCTTGTGATTTGGGAAGCTCAATTTGGCGATTTTGCAAACGGCGCTCAAGTGGTGATCGATCAATTCATCAGCTCTGGCGAGGCGAAATGGGGCAGGGTAACCGGTTTGACCTTGATGCTCCCGCATGGCTATGAAGGTCAAGGACCCGAGCACTCCTCAGCACGCATCGAGCGCTTTTTGCAGCTTTGCGCCGAGCACAATATGCAAATCGTACAACCCACAACCCCTGCACAGATTTTCCATGTCTTGCGCCGCCAAATGATTCGGAGTTTTCGCAAGCCGCTGGTCTTGTTCACACCCAAGTCTTTGTTAAGGCATAAAGAGGCGATCTCTTCGCTCGATGATCTAGCTAAGGGATCGTTTCAATTAATTATCGGAGAATCCGATAAGCGTATCGATCCCCAAAAGGTTAAGCGTGTGATTGTGTGTTCGGGCCGACTTTATTTTGACTTGCTCGCAGCGCGGCGCGAGGCCGAGCGTGATGATTTAGCGATCATTCGTGTCGAACAACTCTATCCGTTTGGGCAAAAGGCTTTTGAGGCAGAAGTGAAGCGCTATGCGGCTGCGACAGACTGGGTATGGGCTCAGGATGAACCTCAAAATCAGGGGCCCTGGTTCTACATCCAGCACCACATGCAAGACGCCTTTAAGGATGGTCAGCGATTGATTTATGCGGGTCGTCCAGCTTCAGCCTCTCCCGCTGTTGGTTACTACGATAAGCACTATGCGCAGTTAAAAGAGCTGATCGCCACTGCTTTTGGTGATAGCAAGCCTGCCAAGCGTTCGAGCAAAGCAAAATCCTAATTTCTTTTTGATTGAGTCACTGGAGTTACTCATGGCCTTGATTGAAGTAAAAGTACCGCAGCTTTCTGAATCGGTTGCAGAAGCAACCTTGCTAAATTGGCATAAAAAGCCGGGCGAGGCGGTTGCTCGCGATGAGAATTTGATCGATATAGAAACCGATAAGGTCGTGCTTGAACTTCCCGCGCCCGATGCAGGTGTATTGTCCCAAGTACTTAAACAGGACGGCGATACCGTGGTTGCCGGCGAAATCATTGCCATGATCGATACCGATGCAAAGGCAGCAGCAGTTGCGCCGCAAGCGGCAAGCCAACCCGCGACGGCTCAAGCGGTTCAAAGCCCCACGGTCTCCGTCGCTGCGAGTGGGTCAAAGCAGGGGGTGCCCATGCCGGCTGCGGCCAAGTGGATGGCCGAGCAGCAACTTAGCGCTTCGGATGTCACAGGAACAGGCCGCGACGGTCGAATCACCAAGGGCGATGTGCTCGCGGTTGATCGCGCTAAATCAGGCGCTGGTCAGGCAGTGGGTGCGGTAACGGCTGCGGCAGCCCACAAGGTGGCAGCGGCTAGTTTGCCTCCGGTGCCTGCACCAGCGGATTTGAGCGGCTTGCTTGAGGGTCGTCCTGAGCAGCGGGTACCGATGTCAAGGCTGCGGGCGAGGGTTGCTGAGCGTTTGCTGCAATCGCAGGCGAACAATGCCATCCTGACAACTTTTAATGAAGTCAACATGCAGCCGGTGATGGATTTGCGCAAGAAGTATGCAGATCGATTCGAAAAAGAGTACGGTGTACGTCTTGGTTTTATGTCGTTCTTTGTAAAGGCAGTAGTTCACGGACTTAGAAAGTATCCGGTTGTTAATGCATCAGTCGACGGTAATGACATTGTTTATCACGGTTATTTTGATGTTGGCGTTGCTGTGGGTTCGCCCCGTGGCCTTGTCGTACCTGTGATTCGAAATGCGGATCAGCTAAGCTTTCCGCAGATTGAGCGGACGATTGCAGACTTCGGCAAGCGCGCTCAAGACGGCAAACTTGGTATTGAAGAACTTAGTGGCGGTACCTTCTCGATTTCGAACGGTGGTGTTTTTGGATCGATGTTGTCGACGCCTATTATCAATCCGCCGCAGTCGGCTATCTTGGGTGTTCACGCGACCAAAGAACGTGCAGTTGTGGAAAACGGTCAGGTTGTGATTCGCCCGATTAATTACTTTGCCGTGTCTTACGATCACCGGATTATCGATGGGCGTGAGGCTGTTCTCTTTCTTGTTGCGATTAAAGAAGCGCTCGAGGATCCCTCGCGACTGCTGCTTGATCTCTGAATCGAAGGGGGCATCTCATGAGTCAGCAGTTTGATGTTCTGGTTATCGGCGCCGGTCCGGGCGGCTATATTGCAGCAATTCGTGCCGCACAACTCGGCTTTAAAGTGGCGTGTATTGAGCGCTGGCGTAATCCAAAGGGCGATCGCGTTCTCGGTGGTACCTGCCTAAACGTCGGTTGCATCCCTTCCAAAGCCTTGCTTGCTTCGAGCGAGCATTTTGAGTCGGTTCAATCCCATTTAGATGTCCATGGGATTTCAGTCAAATCGGCCTCGATCGATGTCTCAAAAATGCTCGGAAGAAAAGACCAAATCGTTGGCAAGATGACCAAGGGTATTGAGTATTTGTTCAAGAAGAACAAGATCACTTGGTTGAAGGGACATGGCAAATTTGTCGGCAGGCAAGCAGATCGCTTTGCGGTCGATGTGTTTGAGAACGGTCCCGAGGACGGTGATGCGAAGGATCGCGTCGAAGCGAGTAAGGTGATTATCGCTACAGGGTCAAAGGCGCGTCACCTAGCAGGCATACAGGTCGATCAAGAATATATATGTGATAACGAAGGTGCACTGCAGTTCGAAACCGTACCGAAGCGGCTTGGTATTATTGGTTCGGGCGTGATCGGTCTAGAGCTTGGATCGGTCTGGCGTCGCTTGGGTGCTGAGGTTACAATTCTTGAAGCGCTCCCGGACTTTCTTGCCGCTGCCGATCAAGCTGTTGCTAAAGAGGCTTGGAAGCTTTTCACCAAACAGGGCTTATCGATTCAACTCGGCGCGAAAGTCGACAGCGTCGCGATTGAAGGTAAAGGTAAAGCCAAGCAGGTGGTCATGCATTACAGCGATCCCAAGGGTGAAGCCAAAACCCTCGAGGTGGACCGCTTGATTGTTTCGGTGGGGCGTCAACCGCTTACGGAGAGTCTTGGGCTTGAGTCGGTGGGTATTGAGACTGATCAACGCGGCTTTATCCCTGTCGATGCGCACTGTGCAACCAGCGTCGAAGGTATCTATGCGATCGGCGATGTGGTACGCGGCCCGATGCTTGCCCATAAGGCAGAAGATGAGGGTGTGATGGTGGCTGAGATCATGGCCGGTCAAAAACCCCACATCGATTACCAGTGCATCCCATGGGTGATTTACACCAGCCCTGAAATCGCCTGGGTGGGCCGTACCGAGCAAGAGCTCCAAAAAGAAGGTAGGGCTTTCAAGACCGGGCAGTTTCCCTTTGCAGCCAACGGCCGTGCTTTAGGAATGGATGCTGCAGATGGCTTTGTGAAAATGATCTGCGATAAGGACACCGATGAAATACTGGGTGTTCATATTGTGGCTGCAGCTGCATCTGATTTAATCGCCGAGGCTGCACTGGCCATGGAGTTCAAGGCTTCGGCAGAAGATGTTGCTAGGGTTTGTCATCCGCATCCTTCCTTGTCTGAGGTCATGCGCGAAGCTGCGCTTGCCGCAACAGAAAATCGTGCGCTAAATCTTTAAGATAAGGTTCACGGGGGCGATGGCCGACGCTGTAGAGCGCGGGTCGCCCCTGATCACGTCAGCACGATGGATTTATTGCAGGCTTATCGCCAGGAGATTGAACGTAGGGACTTGATCGAAGATCAGGTTCAGATCGAGGCCGTTGAGCGCTTGCAGCGACTCGCCATCGATATGGAGCGCTACGAACGATCTCGTGCGGGCCTTCTCACACGGCTATTTTCGAAGCAAAAAGCGCCCAAGGGCCTCTGGCTTTGGGGTGGCGTGGGTCGAGGTAAAAGCTTCATCATGGATTTGTTCTTTGAATCGCTCGATGTCGAGCGCAAGGGACGTTTCCATTTTCATGAATTCATGAGAGAGGTTCATCGCGAGCTGGAGGCCCACAAGGGCCAAGCTAACCCGCTTGACAGCGTTGGCTTGCAAATTGCAAAACGATATCAAATCTTGTGTTTTGACGAGTTCCACGTGTCTGATATCGCTGACGCCATGATCTTGGAGCGTCTTTTAAAGGTCGTTTTTTCGCAGGGCTTGGTACTTGTTTGTACGTCCAACTACCAACCCGAGAAGCTTTATCCCAATGGCTTGCATCGCGACCGCATACTGCCTGCGATTGCCTTGCTTGAACACTGCCTTGATCTCATGCAACTCGATGCGGGCATTGACTACAGACGCCGTGCGCTCGAGCAATTGCCAGCTTACATTTGCCCCAATGGAGCGCAAGCCGATGCGCAAATGCTGGCAAGCTTTGAACGCCTGGCTGACGGGCCTATACAGCGAGCGTGTCACCTCGTGGTAGCGCATCGCCAACTGCCTTGCAATGGACGAGCAGGTGGGGTCATATGGCTTAACTTTGACGCATTGTGTGGTTCGCCGCGCTCGCAGATCGATTATCTTGAGATTGCAGCCCAATTCCATACGGTTTTGCTGCAAGACGTGCCCATCATGCCGCCAGCGATGGCCTCTGAGGCGCGTCGCTTTGTGTGGCTGATCGATGTGTTTTATGACCAGGGTGTCAAACTCATCGTCAGTGCGGCCGACGAACCCGAAATGCTGTATCGCGAGGGGGCTTTAGTCAACGAGTTTGCCAGGACAGCTTCGCGCCTTATCGAGATGCAATCCAAAGCCTACCGCGATCGTCCAAGAAGGATTTTGATGCAAGGGGGATTGGCAGCCGAGCAGCCGAGTGCGAAAATCGGGCATGGACTTTGAGACGATCACAAACCGCATCCGGGAACTTCAGCTCGAACATCGCGGCCTTGATGCGATGATCGAGGCCATTGCCGAGCAAACTCATTTTGATGAACTTCAATTGCGACGTCTGAAGAAGCGCAAATTGCAAATCAAAGACAGTATTGTCCAGCTCCAGATCATGCTGGTGCCTGACGTTCCCGCATAGGCTGGCTACTTGACACAAGCGATCGGCGCGGTGTCCGCCGTCCTTGGCCCGGAGGGATTACTCGTGGGAAAGCCTGGCTTTCGCTTCAGGAGCCAGCAATTCGAGATGGCGCTGGCGGTTGAGCGGGCGCTAGCGCTTCATGAGTCCTTACTTGTCGAGGCGGGGACTGGCGTTGGAAAGACCTTCGCCTATCTTGTTCCAGCGCTTTTGTCGGGTAAGAAGCTTTTGATTTCAACCGGCACGAAGGCCCTACAAGACCAGCTGCTCCATCGAGATTTACCTGCATTACTTGATCACTTGAGTGCCTCGGCGCAGGTTTGCCAGCTTAAAGGGCGAAGCAATTACGTGTGCCATTACCATCTCGAGCGCCATCTCCGAGAGGGGCGCTTTAGCAGACGTGAAGACGCAATATGCTTGCTCAAGATTCGCGCCTTTGCAGCACGAAGTGACACGGGTGATCGAAGCGAATGCGATGAGCTCCCTGACGAATCACCGGTATGGGCCATGGCTACTGCAACTCGCGACACTTGTCTGGGCAGTCAGTGCGCTGACTATGGACGTTGTTTCGTGATGCGGGCTAGGCAGCGAGCTCATCAGGCCGACTTAGTGGTGGTCAATCACCATTTGCTTTGTGCAGACTTGGCGCTCAAAAGTGAAGGGATTGCCGATTTACTTCCCGAGGTCGAAGGCATTGTGGTCGACGAGGCGCATCAACTGCCAGAGACGGCGATCCAGTTTTTTGGACGATCATGGTCGATTAGGCAGGGTCAGGAATTTGCCCGCGATCTCTTGCGCATTGGATTAGCGGAGGCAAGCGATGCGGCTGATTGGATCCATTGGCGCGATTCGTTGGAGCAGTCGCTCAGGGAATTACGCTTGGCAGCCGACAGCCCATCCAAGATGGAATGGTCTAGCGATCATCCCCGATATGCTCGTATCACGCCCGTGCTTGAGCAGTTGATTGAAGATTTAGAACGATTACATGTCTTGTTACAGGAGCAGGTTGTTCGCGGGGAAGAGCTTGGCTTGCTACTTGCTCGCTTAACCGAGATGATTGCGTTTTTTCCTCATTTTTTGCCTAAGCGCGAACCGCAAACTCCAGAAAGTGAAGCGCTCGATGATCAACAGGTTTTATGGCTTGATATCAGTCGCACAGGGCTTAGTTTTCATCAAACACCTATGGACGCAGCGAAGGCGATCAGCCAGGCGCTCGGTGAGCGACCTAAGGCGTTGATTTTTACTTCAGCAAGCCTTGCTGTGGCAGGAGATCTTCAGCATGTGGCACATCGGCTAGGCTTGGAGGACGCGAAGACCCTATGTATCGACAGTCCCTTTGACTATGCGCAGCAGGCAAGGCTTTATGTGCCTCGCGGTTGCGGCGATCCTAACCATCCTGCATTTGCCGGCTTGATGGCCGAGCATATTTGGCCCCTGATTTTGCACAACAAGGGGCGTGCATTTATTTTATGTACCAGTCTAAGAATGGTAACAGCGCTTCATCAAGCGCTATTGAGTTTGCAGGCAACAACCCAGGTAACAGGCTTGCACATCGAATGGTTGATTCAAGGCGCTATGAGTAAGGCTGCGATGTTGCACAGTTTCAAACAGGGTGCTGCGCCGGTGCTGATTGGTAGTGCAAGCTTTTGGGAGGGCGTCGATGTGGTCGGTGACCAACTCTCGCTCGTCATCATCGACAAGTTGCCTTTTGCGCCTCCCGATGATCCTGTCTTAAAAGCACGTATTCGTCGTGCGAAAATTAAAGGTGATGACGTGTTTGGCCAGTGGCAACTTCCGCAGGCGGCGATGAGTCTGAAGCAGGGCGCCGGACGGCTAATTCGAAGTGAATCTGATGTCGGTTTATTGGTTGTTTGTGATGAGCGACTCGTTACCCGAGGATACGGCAAGGCCCTGTTGCGAAGCCTGCCGGGCTTTCCGTTGATTCGTGATGCGATGGACGCCATGGAGTTCTTGACCAAGACGAGCGCTGATGGCAACCTTCCGACGCCACAGCAGGTTGCTACACCTAGCCGAGCAGATCGGGAATTAAACAGAAAAGGTAGCTAGATGATGAGTCGCTTTAAATTAGTCAGCCTTGGTTTTCTTTTTTTGTCGAGCCTGGCGCAGGCCACAACGGTCATAGACCTTGATGAAAAAGCGCTTCAAGCTAAAGCGCGTGAGGCCGCCACGGCTGGCGTTAAGATTCAGTGTTCGCAGGCCCAGCAGCCCACCTTAACGGCACATGTGCCTGCTTTGTCGAGAGCATATGTGTTGCACCGCGGTCTGATTTGGGTTGTCGATGCCGACAGCGGCGATTTGGTGCATCCAAGCGCCTATGTGCTATCGCAAGGTGTTGTTCGGTGGCGCAACGAAGCAATCGGCTTTGCGATAAGGCCATTTCGACCACGGCATGAAATTCATCTCGCGACCATGCAAGAATTTGCCGACGGCAATCAGCTTACGGGCCCTTTTCCATGTAAGCTCGTGCGGGGCAGCATCCAGAGTTTGTCCTAGAAAGGAAACACTGTTCCGGCGGCAGCCAGCATTTGCCTTAAACCAAGTCTGAAGCCTTACCGCCAGAACTCCCACCAACGACTCGACTTGCTAAGTCCTGCCACGAGCTTGCCGCTATTTGGATAGTTAAGTTTAAAAACACGCTCAGCATCGTCGGCCTGTTGAGTCAGGCCGAGTTCACGGCTGGCGAGGATCAAGACAACCAGCGCTTCTTCGATGGCAGGAGTATCTGGAAACTGTTGGAGAAGTTGTTGGGCGCGATTGGCAGCAGCCACATGAGCACCGCGAATCCAGTAAAACTTGGCAATGCTCAACTCACCTTCAGCCATGGTATTGACCAGGTACCGTAGGCGCTGCCTTGCGTCGTCGGCGTAGGCGCTTTCGGGGTAACGCTCAAGCACCACGCGGAACGCGTCATAGGCTTGACGGCTCGCTTTTAAATCGCGATCGGCGAGGCTTTGGCCACCAAGCTTGACCAGCAAACCCAGTTGATCATTGAAATGAATAAGCCCGCGCAAATAAAAAACATAGTCCATGGCCGGACTACTTGGGTACATTTTGGAAAAACGCTCTAGTGTCGATAGCGCTTGTTCTTTCTCGCCCAGCCGGTAATGGCCGTAGGCCAATTCAAGTTGCGCTTGTTGTGCGTATCGACCAAAGGGGTAGCGCGATTCGAGGCGACCAAATAATCGGGTTGCCTGAGCAAGATTACCCGCTGAAAGTTCAGCCTTCGCCTCGGCATATAGTTTTTCTGCGGTCCACCCTGCGGTCGGATCCGGACCATCGCCGCCTAGACCGCAGCTACTAAGTGCCAAGCCCAAGCCAAGAAGCAGGGCTGCCAGTGCAGCTCGCGGCTTTTGTTTCGCCAGTGATTCAGTCATGCTTGGTCTCGGATGGTGTTGGGAGTGCGACAATCAGCTATCTGATTATACGGATGATGCACGATGCAAGATGAGGTAGCGAACGCGTCAGGCCCACTCCAATGGAGCGCCCAACCAGGTAGGGGCCTGCGGCTTGACCGTTTTCTTACCGACTGTATGAAGCAAGCGGGCCACAGCGTATCGCGCACCCGTGTACAGGACTGGATAAGACTTGGAGCGGTTCGAGTCAATGAGGCACTTTGCAGCCCAGCTCAGAAATTGTCAGGACGCGAAACCCTTGAGGTATGGCCACAGCCCTTAGAGGCCTCCAATGCCTTTAGCCCAGATCCCATCGACTTAACGATTGCTCACTTAGACGAGCAGGTGATGGTGGTCGATAAGCCCGCTGGCCTGGTCGTTCATCCGGCGCCAGGCCATTGGCGCGGTACCTTAATGAATGGTCTCTTGCATTGGCGTCCTGCACTTGCAGCGCTTCCTCGTGCGGGCATTGTTCATCGTTTAGACCGCGACACTTCAGGCTTATTGATGATAGGGCTTGAGGAGGAAAGTCTGATGACCTTACAAGCATGCGTGGCGGCCCGCCTGACCGATCGCGTGTACCTTGGCTTAGTCCATGGCGACGCCAGCAGACTCAACGGTTTGCAAATCGATGTGCCGATCGGTCGAGATCCGGTCTCGCGGGTGAAAATGGCCTGTCATGGTCTTTCAGCCAAGACCGCTACAACGGCGATTCGTTTCATTGCCAAGCGCGAGCTCGCATCGGGCCAATTGGTTAGCTTGCTCAGTTGCAAACTTGAGACCGGGCGAACTCACCAGATTAGGGTGCATTTGGCCGCAAAGGGATTTCCGCTGGTGGGTGATCCCGTTTACGGTCGTCCTGCTGCCGACCGTATGTTGCTTGCAGAGTCTTCGGGTTTTGAGCCTTTGATCGTGCGCGGACAGGCACTTCACGCGAGTATGCTGCAGCTGCCGCATCCCAAAACCCAACATGTCTTAAGGCTTTTCAGCCCCCCCCCCTGGGACCTTGACTTTCCGGTGCTATCGATGTCAGCGCTTGCAAAACTCTGGGACCTAAAGCCATCGACGCAGGGACTTGAAGCCATGAGCACTCCGACTTAACGCCATGATTACTTCGATCGAGCGTGGTTTTCAAAACCCTAGGCCTTTGCCAGCTTCCTGGCTACGCCCGACATGGGATTTCGCTTTTCCCTTGCATGAGCCTGAGGCTCGCGCGCAAGCGTCCCGATTGGCCGAGCGCTACATGGTGCTGTGCAGCAATCGGATGGGTGGTGTGAGTGAAGGTGTTTTCGCATCGATGAATCTCGGACTTAGCCAAGGCGATAGTCCAGAGCATGTCGCCGAGAATCGCAAACGGCTGGCTCAGTACCTGCCAGCGCCTGCGCGATACTTGCGGCTGGTTCACGGTTCAGATTGTCTTCGATCAGCTGATTTGGATCGCGCAGACACAGCCTTGCCCTTAGCCGACGCGGCCGTGCTCACCAAAGCCGGGCAATCGTTGGTCATGCTGACCGGGGATTGTCTTCCGATTGTTCTGGCAGATGCCAGAGGTAGGGCGCTCGGCATGGCTCATGCGGGTTGGCGGGGATTGGCGGCAGGCGTTATTGAGTCGGCCGTTGCAGCGATGCGAGATGCTACCGAGCCAAAGGCTTGTCTGATCGCATGGATTGGCCCATGTATTGGCCCTGCCGCCTTTGAAGTGGGCGAGGATGTTTTGACGGCCTTCCCGGCGCAGGAGCGAGGCGCCAGTTTTTTCCGACCACGCCCGGCTCACAAGGCTGAACAGCGCTGGCTGGGTGACTTGCTTGCGCTTGCCCGTCGTCGCCTTGCTCAGGCCGGTGTGACAGCGGTGGGTGGTGGACTTTGGTGTACCTGGCATGATCGTGCGCGTTTTTTTTCACATCGACGACAGTCCGGTGGTGGGCGTTTTGCCACGGCGATTGCCTTGCGCGCATGATGCGCTTAAGCCCAGCGTAAGGGTTTTGAGATAGCGTCTGTATCGCTACTTGTACGAATGTTCTAAGAAGTTTAGCAAACGGAATGATTGAACCTTTTAATAAGGAGTTGAGCCATGGTAACGAGGCGCAGCAGCGGCAAGGCGCGATCAGCAGCAAAAGCACGATCATCAGATCAGAACCGATCAAGCGCCGAAGCCGACACGTCCCATGACAAGCCCGGCACACCGACAGGCATGGGATTTCAGGAAGTTCAGCAGGCTTGGGCTTCGGTGATGCAACCCTGGCAAGCACTTCCTTCTTGGACCATTGATCCGCAGGCACTTAGTGGATTACAGCGGGAGTACCTTGAACGCGCCCAGGCGCTCATGAGCGGGCCTGCTTCGGTCGACTCCCCAGCCGATAAGCGCTTTAGCCACAGCGCGTGGCGACAAGGGCCATTTGCAGTGGCGGCAGCAGCCTACTTGCTCAACGCCGAGTTTATGGCCCGAATCGCTGAGCTCGTTGACGCCGATGATAAGACCAAAGATAGGATTCGTTTTGCCACCGAGCAGTGGGTGGATGCCGCATCGCCATCAAACTTTCTCGCCACAAATCCTGAGGCGCAGCAACGGATGCTTGAGTCAGGTGGTGAAAGCTTGCGCCAAGGTATGGAAAATCTGATCCACGATCTTGCTGCAGGTCGGATTTCTCAAAGTGATGAGACGGCCTTTGACGTTGGACAAAATGTAGCGAGTTCTGAAGGTGCAGTTGTTTTTCGCAATGAACTGATCGAGATTATTCAATACAAGCCGATCACCCAAAAGGTGGCAAAACGTCCGTTGCTGATGGTGCCGCCGTGCATTAATAAATTCTATATTTTGGATCTTCAGCCCGATAATTCTCTGGTACAGCATTGCCTCGCGGAGGGTGTGCAAGTTTTTATGCTGTCATGGCGCAATGTTGATGCAAGCATGGGACATTTGACCTGGGATGATTACCTTGAGACCGGCGCGATCGAAGCCATTCGTGTAGTCCAGGAAATCAGTGCTCAGGACGAGATCAATCTGCTCGGATTTTGCGTTGGAGGCACCATTGTTGGCGCAACACTCGCGGCACTGGCAGCCCGAAAGATTTATCCGATTGCATCACTCACACTGTTAACCACACTTCTCGATTTTTCGCATCCAGGCGTGCTTGGGGTTTTTATCGACGAGCAGCAAGTGCGTTTGCGCGAACAAAGTTTGGGTGCCGGTGGCGTGATGAAAGGTAAAGAGCTTGCGGCGACCTTCTCAGCCTTGCGACCTAATGATCTTGTTTGGAATTATGTCGTCAATAATTACCTCAAGGGCGAGCGTCCAGCGGCTTTTGACCTCTTGTACTGGAACGCTGACTCCACCAATTTACCGGGCCCGATGTTTGCCTGGTATTTGCGCCACATGTATTTACAAAACGAACTATGTCAGCCTCATCGCTTGATATGTTTGGGCGAGAGCATTGATCTTGGTGCCATCGATGCACCAAGTTATATTTTTGCTGCGAAGGAGGATCACATCGTCCCGTGGCAATCAGCCTATCTCAGTACGCAGCACCTGGGGGGTGAAAAGCGATTTGTACTCGGGGCAAGTGGACATATCGCGGGTACGATTAATGCTGCCAAAAGAAATCGACGCAGCTTTTGGACTGCTGCGCCGCAATATCTACCTGCCGAGCCAGACGCATGGCTTAACAAAGCGCATGAAAGGCAAGGTAGTTGGTGGCTTGATTGGTCACAATGGCTTTCTCAGTTTCGTGGTGGCGAGCGTGTGGCTCCGAAAGTGTTGGGCAATGCCGCCTATCCGGTCATCGACAAAGCACCTGGCGCTTATGTGAAGCAGCGAGCGGATTGAAAGAAGCAGCTAGCAAATTGATTGACGTAGGTAGTGGATTGATTGACGCAGGTAGTGGATTGATGTGGCACGATGCACAGGGCGCGCTAATGGGCCACGCTCAGGTTTGCGCTTAAAGCGATCGATTAACAAGCAAGGAGACGGGGATGACACAACGTATAGCGTATGTAACGGGTGGTATGGGTGGTATTGGAACTGCGATTTGTCAGCGGCTGCACAAAGAAAATTATGTTGTCATCGCTGGCTGCGGTCCGAGTCGAGATCACGCCAAATGGATTGCTGAGCAAGCGCAACTGGGTTATCAGTTTCATGCATCGGTGGGCAATGTCGGTGATTGGAACTCCACGAAAGAGGCTTTTGATCGCGTGAAGGCGGATTTTGGTAATCCCGATGTACTCGTTAACAATGCAGGCATCACGCGCGATGGTACGTTTCGAAAAATGTCGGTTGACGATTGGCGTGCTGTCATCGATACCAATTTGAATTCGCTTTTCAATGTCACGAAGCAGGTCATCGAGGGCATGCTCGATAAGGGATTTGGACGCATCATCAACATCTCATCGGTCAATGGGCAAAAGGGCCAATTTGGACAGACCAATTATTCAACGGCAAAGGCTGGCATTCACGGATTTTCGATGGCTCTAGCGCAAGAAGTCGCAAGTAAGGGGATTACCGTCAATACGGTTTCGCCTGGCTACATTGGCACGGACATGGTGTCGGCGATGAGACCCGAGGTACTTGAAAAGATCGTTGCCGGCATCCCCGTCAAGCGGCTGGGTACCCCTGAAGAAATCGGCTCAATCGTTGCATGGATTGCCAGCGATGAGGGTGGTTTTGCAACCGGCGCAGACTTTTCGCTGAATGGTGGCTTGCACATGGGTTGATGGATTGGCGACAATCTTTCGCAAATATGCATAGGTGCTGGGCGTGGTGATCCTGACTTCATGCGAGTCTTCGGTCCTGACCCCAGCATTTGAAACGGTTTGCAATCGGGATGAATAAGTATGCAAGCAGCTAGACTGATTAAGAAGTATCCCAATCGTCGCCTTTACGATACTCAGACAAGTAGTTACATCACCCTTGGTGATGTTAAACAATTGGTTTTGTCTGGCGATCGGATCGTGGTTGAAGACGCAAAGAGCCGTGAGGACCTCACACGCAGTATCCTGTTGCAGATCATTCTCGAAGAGGAAGCCGGAGGAACGCCACTTTTCTCCAGTGAAATGCTTGCCCAGATGATCCGGTTTTACGGCCATGCCATGCAAGGGATGATGGGAACATATCTTGAGAAGACGCTACAAAGTTTTGTGGAGATTCAGACTCGAATGTCTGATCAGTCGAAGGCCTTGTATGACGGCAATAAGGCCATGCCCAATCCCGAGTTGTGGACCCAATTTATGGCAGGTCAAGCACCGATGTTTCAAACCATGATGGCAAACTATATCGATCAGTCGAAGAATATGTTTGTCCAAATGCAGGAACAAATGCAGCATCAAACGAGAAATATGTTTCAAGCCTTTCCTTTTCAAGGGCCTGGCCCAAACCCGAGCGATCGTGGTGAAGGAAAATCGTAATCGGGTATGAAAAAAGATCCAGCGGTAGGTTTCGTCTCCTTGGGGTGTCCCAAGGCTTTGGTCGACTCAGAACAAATTATTACGAAGCTCAGGGCAGAGGGCTACAGAATCTCGCCTGATTATCAAGGTGCCGACCTCGTCGTCGTGAATACCTGTGGATTCATCGATGCAGCGGTGCAAGAGTCGCTCGATAGTATCGGTGAGGCGATTCGTGAACAGGGTAAGGTGATCGTGACCGGATGCCTTGGGCAGCGTACCAACGAACAAGGCGAAAACCTGGTCCAGAGCCTTCATCCGAAGGTCTTAGCTGTGACGGGTCCTCATGCAAGCGATGAGGTTATGGCGCACGTACACCGCGTATTGCCAAAGCCCCATGACCCCTATATCGATTTGGTACCTGAAGCAGGGGTGAAGCTAACGCCATCGCACTATGCCTATTTGAAAATTTCTGAGGGCTGTAATCATCGATGCAGTTTTTGTATCATTCCTTCGATGCGTGGCGACTTAGTCAGCCGACCGATCGGTGAGGTACTACGCGAGGCTGAGGCCCTAGCGCGAGCTGGCGTCAGGGAGCTCTTGGTCATATCGCAAGATACCTCGGCCTATGGGGTAGATGTTAAATATAGAACGGGTTTTGTTCAAGGACGGCCGGTGCGCACTCGGCTCACCGAACTTGTTAAAGAGCTTGCCAAACTAGGGCTTTGGGTACGTCTGCACTATGTTTACCCCTATCCTCACGTCGATGAACTCTTTGAGTTGATGGCACAAGGTCTTGTGCTTCCTTACTTGGACGTTCCCTTTCAGCATGCAAATCGTCGTATCTTAAAGCTGATGAAGCGGCCAGCTAGTGCTGAGGATGTTCTGCGCAGAATTGAGTCCTGGCGCAGCCAGTGTCCAGACCTCACGCTTCGGAGCACCTTTATCGCAGGCTTTCCTTCGGAGAGCGAAGCAGAGTTTCAAGAATTGCTCGATTTTCTGGACGCAGCACAAATCGACCGGGCAGGTTGTTTTGCCTACTCGCCGGTTGAGGGCGCCAGTGCCAATCTGATTCCAGGCGCCTTGCCCGATGATATTCGCGAGGAACGTCGTGACCGCCTGATGCTGCATCAAGCCGAAATTAGTCGCGAGCGCTTAAAGCGGTGGAAGGGGCGACGGCTGCAGATATTGATCGATACGTTACAGTTAAGCGAGGATGGTGAGTTACTCGGAGCGGTGGGTCGGAGTGCATCAGACGCACCTGAAATTGACGGGGTGGTTTATCTCAGACCTCATCAAAGTCTAAAGGTCGGGCAGTTCGTTACAGCAAGAATCACCAGAAGCGACCATTATGATTTGTATGGCAGTGTTGTTAAGTCCAGTCTCTAGGCAATTGATTTGCCAATGAGGGCAAGAGAGCTGCCAAAGCCAACAAACCAAATCATGCTTCTGAGCAGAGCTTTGTCATAGTAATACGCGGCAAGATAAATCAGTCGTGCGACGATAAAAATCACACAAAGTGAATCACGAAGCGATGGATCGAGCTTTGCGTGTAGGGCAAAAAGCAGGGACGCAGCAAACACGATAAGCGCTTCCCAGCTATTGGCCTGTGCCGCAAGTGCGCGGTGGCGGCGAGGATCTTCCATGTGCTGAGCCCACTGCCGAGGGTTATGATTATCATAATCACGTGCCCCCCACTTTTGCATACCCGCAGCGACGATAGGCAGAAGACAGGCAATTAAAAGGCTGTAGGCAGGAATGTTCATGACAAATGTCTTTCTTGCAGTGAATGCAAGGCTTGTGTTAACACAGGGCTGCGGGTTTCTTCGAAGTGTTCAAGCATTGCATCAAGGCCCAGTCCAAGAAAGGCAAGGTCTGCCCGCTCAGCGACAAGCGGTTTCGCTCGCCAACAGGCGCTAAGACCAGCCGTTGCCATCATCGCCAAGTCATTAGCGCCATCGCCTATAGCGATGGTTTGATTCACCTCGACTCCCCACTG
Organism: Burkholderiaceae bacterium; assembly: GCA_900299025.1. GTDB lineage: Bacteria > Pseudomonadota > Gammaproteobacteria > Burkholderiales > Burkholderiaceae_E > UBA3064. The sequence goes on along the minus strand of OMIE01000086.1, from coordinate 27,627 downwards.
GCTGGCAAAGTCTTTAAGGTGTTGTGCCTTTGCCTGAGCATTAACGATGGGGCCAATAAGGCTGCCATCCAAATAACCTTGTTCTTCACCGAGTCGATTTGCGCAGCAGGCATCCGCTTGAATCATGGACGCGACTTCATCCACGATCGGGTGAAAGCCCCCCGACAAGACGATCATCTTTAATTGCCGCTCGCGGGCGACACGGGTGAACTTTGCAACACCTGGGTTTAGGACAAGTTTTTCGTCAATCAGTCGTCGCATGATCGAAAGGCGTTGACCCTTTAAGAGTTTGACCCTTTGCCGAAGGCTTTGATCATAGTCGCTGATCTCACCTCGCATTGCGGCTTCGGTAATTGCAGCAACTTCGGCGCCACAGCCTGCGAACTGAGCCATTTCGTCGATGCATTCAATCGTAATGAGTGTGGAATCCATATCAAACGCAATCATGCCGAAATCGGCCCAACGCCGTTCAATATCTATAGCATTAATATCAATGGCCTCATCTACCCATGCCGATCGAATTTGCTGCCTTCCAAGTTTCTCAGTGAGACAGGCAAGTAGCATATGCTGCTCAACGAGGGCATGTTGCTGTGCAAATTCGAGTCCGGGCGGGAAATGCAGCGGTCGATCGGGCCCTAGCCAAGTTTCGATCCACGCGCGATCAAATTGGCCTTGTAGCAACATCAAGCCTGAGTGCCCGTCAGCGTGCGCTTGCGATGAGCTCATCTTAGGCGGCCTTCAATTGCTGGATTAGTTCACGAACTTTTTGGCTACGACTTTCCAAGTCCTCGGTATCGACGGCAATGCGAAGCTTATCCTGCCCGAGCATTTTGGCATCCTTTCGGCGCTGTAAAAATCGTATCAGTTGCTCAGGTTCAACCGATGCATCACGTCCAAACTGAAAAACAATCGCTTGGGCGTGTGCGTCGATCTTTGAGACGCCAATCGACTGGCCCAATAAGCGAAGACGATGGCTTTGGATAAGCGTTTGGGTCGGTGTCGGCGTCTTACCAAATCGATCGATGATCTCCTCATGCAGATCACGAATATCGTCTTCATGTTCACACGCTGCAAGTCGCTTATAAAGGCCTAGACGCTCATGGATGTCGGGGCAGTAATGGCTTGGCAAGAGCGCAGGCGCATGGAGATTGATTTCGGTGGCTACCGAGAGCGGGGCACTTAAATCGGGCTCTTTTCCAGATTTCAGCGATCTAACTGCTGCATTAAGCATATCGCTGTATAGAGAAAAACCAACCTCAATCATTTCACCCGACTGAGAATCTCCGAGCACTTCGCCAGCACCACGAATCTCCAGATCATGCATGGCAAGATAAAAGCCAGAGCCTAGCTCCTCCATCATCTGAATGGCCTCAAGCCGCTTCTTAGCATCCTTAGTAATCGCAGCCTCATCGGGGATCAACAAATAGGCATAAGCCTGATGATGAGAGCGCCCAACACGCCCACGTAACTGATGCAATTGGGCCAAACCAAAACGGTCTGAGCGGTGGATGATGATCGTATTTGCGCTAGGTACATCAATCCCGGTTTCGATAATGGTGGTGCAAAGTAGAACGTTGAAGCGCTGCGCATGAAAATCACGCATCACCCGCTCGAGTTCGCGTTCACCCATTTGCCCGTGGCCTACAACAATGCTTGCCTCGGGGACTAGCTCACGAAGCTTTTGGGCTCTGTTTTCAATGGTTTCTACTTCATTGTGTAAAAAGTAGACCTGGCCACCGCGCTTCAATTCTCGGAGAATCGCCTCGCGCATAATGCCATCGGTTTCTTTGCGCAAAAAGGTTTTAATTGCTAAACGTCGTTGAGGCGCAGTCGCGATCACTGAAAAATCGCGAATACCTTCCATGCTCATCGCAAGCGTTCTTGGAATCGGCGTTGCAGTAAGCGTTAAAACATCAACTTCTGCGCGAAGATTTTTCAATGCTTCCTTTTGCCTGACACCAAAGCGATGCTCTTCATCGATAATGACAAGACCAAGATTTGGGAATTTAACGTCCTGTGACAAAAGTTTGTGCGTCCCAATAACAATATCGATTTGGCCCTTCGCAAGCGCCTCGATAGTTTGTTTGACTTCCTTGCTGCTCCTAAAGCGCGATAACTCGGCGATTCGAACTGGAAAGTCAGCGAAGCGGTCACTGAAAGTTTGGAAATGCTGTTCGGCCAATAAGGTGGTGGGCGCAAGAATTGCCACTTGTCGAGAGTCGGATACGGCGATAAAGGCAGCACGCAAGGCGACCTCTGTTTTACCGAAACCCACATCACCACACACAAGCCTGTCCATCGGTTTTTGGGCAATCATGTCCTGCACGACAGCATGAATCGCTGCGAGCTGATCGGGCGTTTCCTCAAAGCCAAAACCTTCGCAGAATGCTTCATAATCTGTAACTTTAAAGCCGAAGGCATGCCCTACTCGAAGTGCTCGCCTGGCGTAGAGATTGAGTAGCTCTGCTGCCGTATCGCGCGCTTGTTCGGCCGCCTTCCGTTTGGCTTTTTCCCATTGCCCCGATCCCAATTGATGCAAAGGTGCATCATCAGGGGAGGCCCCACTGTAACGCCCGATTAGATGCAGTTGTGCTACCGGTACATAAAGACTTGTATCGTTTTGATAAGTAAGATGGAGAAACTCGTTATCACCTTCACCAAGGTCCATGTGTACCAAGCCTTGGTAGCGGCCGATGCCATGGTCGACATGGACTACCGGGTCGCCAGGCTTAAGCTCTGACAAGTCCTTAATGAAGGTGTCAATATTTTGCTGAGATTCACGTCGTCTTCCTCTGCCGCGGCGAGCGAGGTGGGCATAAAGCTCGTTTTCGGTGAGCACTGCGGCCATGCCTTCGATGACAAAGCCAGCATGCAAGGGGCCTACCGATACCTTTGCATTCGACCAGTTCCATTGGTCAGGCCAGCCGTCGATGCTCTCCCAGTGGATGCCCTGCTCAGCAAGCGCCTGCAAGAGCGTTTCACGGCGGCCAGGTGATTCGGCAAGCACAAGTACGGGAAGCTCACTGCCAGATACGAAAGATTCGAGCGCTGCATAAGGTCTTTGGCGCTTACGATCAACAGCCACACTCGGCAGTCCTGGGCAGCTGGCGGTGGGATCACGCGGGAGGCTTAGTCGGCCCTTAGCTCGGCATGCATTAAAAAATGCCTCGTTCGATAGCATTAACTCGGCTGGCGAGAGGCAGGGGCGCTCGATATCTTTACTCAAAAAATCATATCGTTGCTGCATATCCAAGCGATAGCGTTGCAAGGCATCTTGCGCATCACCGTGTAAGACAACGAGTGCGTCTTCGGGCAAATAATCCAAAAGACTATGGCATTGTTCGAAAAATAGGGGCAAATACCACTCGATACCGCCTGGGGAAAGTCCTAGGCCAATATCTTTATAAATGCTACAACGACTTGGGTCGCCTTCAAAGCGTTCTCGCCAGCGGGCTCGAAATCGATGGCGTGCTTCCTCGTCAAGCGGAAACTCACGGCCCGGCAAGATATGGACAGACTCGGTCGGGTACAGACTGCGCTGGGTGTCTGGATCGAAGGTCTTGATGCTGTCAATATCCTCATCGATCAGATCGATTCGCAAGGGCAAAGGATGGCCCATCGGATACAAGTCAATGAGGCCGCCACGGATGGAGTACTCGCCGGGCTTGATCACTTGGGATACATGCTCGTAACCGGCTTCGCTAAGTTGGGCAGCGAGCTTGGTCGAACCAAGTCGGTCGCCGCGTTTAAACACAAAGCTGCGTCCAGCGATCATAGACCGTGGCGCAATCGACATCGCAGCGGTACTGACCGGTGCAATGATCAAATCAATGTCACCGCGTTGCATACGCCAGAGCGCTTTTAGACGGTCGCTAATCAGATCCTGATGGGGAGAGAACTGGTCATACGGTAGCGTCTCCCAATCCGGAAAATGCTGGATTCTTAACGCAGGATTAAACCAGCTGATTTCTTCGCTGAGTCGCTCAGCATCGCCTGGTAATGCGGTCAGGACGAGCGTGGGCCTCTCCGGGTGAGTCATCGCAGATTGGGCAAGCCAAAATCCATCGGACGAGCCCCATGTGGGTGGGCCTTGCAACGTCTGACCAGGTGCCGGCAGACGTAAGGCGAGTTCGGACCAAGACATGAGAGAATTTTAGTCTAAGCATGATGAACAGAATGCCTCAAGACCCTCCGCTGTCACCCGACACAAACGATCTAAGCTCTTTGGCTCTTTCGGAGGGCGGCGATCCGCCACACCTAGACCATCATCAAACGCGGGCATACATTCATGCTGTTGTACCAGCGGCCGGTTTTGGTCAGCGGTTTGATCCAGGCGCTGGCTCTGCTTCCAAGGCCAAGCAATATTACGAACTGGGCGGTGAAGCCGTTATCGTGCGCACCCTTAGTGCCTTGCTTGCAGTCGAGCGATTGGGCATGGTTTGGGTTGTGCTGGCGCCCGCAGACCAAGAGGGTCAAAGCTTTATTGAACAGCGCTTTGCAGCATGTCACCAGCGATTGAGGATCGTTCGAATAGGCGGTGCCCAACGTCGTGACTCGGTCCTTGCGGGCCTTAAGCTTGCCCAAGCATCTGGCGCAAATTGGGTCATGGTTCATGATGCGGCGAGACCCCTGATCTCGAGGGGCGCGATAGAACGGCTTATCAGCCGTTGCTTGCGCCAGGGACATGGCGGGATCTTGGGTTTGCCGGTGGTCGATACCGTAAAACGTGCGCGGTCGGAGCCCAACGATCCCCTGATCGAGCAAACGATCCCCCGCGAGCGGCTCTGGCTTGCGCAAACGCCACAACTTTTCCCGGCAGATCGCCTCGTGCTAGCCCTTGAGTGTTTTCCTGAAGTTACCGACGAGGCCGCTGCGATTGAGAAACTCGGTGACCCTGTTGTGCTGGTCAAAGGTGAACCGGGCAATATCAAGTTAACCTATGCGGATGATCTCCATGAGTTGGCCTTGCGCTTGAATCAGACAGCGAACCCCTTGTTGCGTGTGGGCGAGGGCTACGACGTTCATGCGCTCGTCCCGGGACGAGCGCTCATGATTGGGGGTGTGAGGATTGACTATCCACTTGGCTTGCTAGGGCACTCCGATGCCGATGTACTCTTGCACGCCATCACAGACGCCTTGCTCGGAGCGGCCGGTTTGGGCGATATCGGCACTCACTTTCCCGATCACGACCCCACATGGCGTGGTGTTGATAGTCGTGTGCTTCTATCAAAAACAGTAGATGCGATTCAGCAACACGCTTGGTCGATCCAAAATATTGACTGTACCGTTGTGGCGCAGCGGCCCAAGTTACTGCCTTATCGGGATGCCATCCTCGATTCGCTCGCTTCCTGTCTTCGTATTGAAAGGCAGGCTGTGAACTTCAAAGCTAAGACCCAGGAGTTGCTTGGCTTTGAGGGGCGAGGTGAGGGCATTTCGGCTCGGGCAGTCGCAATGATCGCAAAGAGCCTGTCCTGAGAGCTTTGGCATGAAACTTCCCTTAATCCCAGTGCTTGCGCCGCGACGCGGTGGCGGCTTGATGCGTATGGCAGGTAGTATCGGTCTGAGAGTTTTGGGCTGGCGGGTCGAAGGCGAGTTTCCAAATTTCCCTAAGTTGATAGTGGCTGGCGCCCCTCACAGTACAAACTGGGATTTCCCGGTTGCCATGTCAACGGTTTTTGCACTGAATTTGCGGATTCGCTTCATGGCGAAGGAATCCTTATTTCGTGGTCTTGCCGGCCCCATTATGCGCTGGTTCGGAGGCCTTAGCGTTGATCGCTCCCAGGCAGGCGACGTTGTCGATCAGGTGGTTGATCACATCGGACAAAGCGAGAAAATCTGGCTTTGTATCGCACCTGAAGGGACAAGAAAAAAAGTTGAACGATTTCGCACTGGATTTTTGCGCATCGCTCATGCGGCAAATATACCTATCTTGCTGCTAGCTTTCGACTGGCCAAACCGCGTGATTCGCCTAGGCCCGCTTTGGTACCCATCACAGGATACCGAAGCGGATCGCATTGCTATTGAGCAATGGTTCGAGCCTTACCAGGCTGGCCGAAAGCAAATCAGCTAAGGTCAGCAACCAGTGCGTTGCGGCTACTAGCAGGAAGCGGACTGATTGCTACCTTGTAGTTTTCGTGATCGATACCCACGGATAGGGTAACGCCGTATTTCAAGGCTTCACACATATCTTTGCTCAGCTCAAAACGCAAAAAGTGTACCGATGAAGTTTTTTCATCGTTTTCACGCTCGAGGTCCTCATCGGCAATCGCATAGACCTTCGGTGATCCTTCAACCTGAACCCAGACTTTATCTTCCACACCAATTAGCTTAGCAAGGGCTATCTTGCGCTCTGCGGGATCATCGTACTCGATCATCATTGTCGCTTTAAAGTTGCTGCCATCGGGCACAAGCGGTGTGTAGGACTCGAGCTCGTGAAGGATTCCCTCCTCTTCGAAGATTTTCTCAATACGCAACATCTCTTGAATTTGATAACGAATCGTCAATTCATCTTCAAAGATGAGCGTAACGTGATCTCCCAGGGAGAGGGTTCTCAACTTCTTATGCTCAATCACTCGTTTGCGGAATTCGGGCCGTGCTTTGGCGTAAGTTTCTAGCGTCATCAGCGAATCGCGGGTGATCTTTGGCTGTTTCATTTGAGTGTCCATCGTTAGATTCCGTATGCCATCCGTAAAAGAGTAAGGGGGTGAGCCATTTGGGCTTCGTTTAACTTATTGCGTTCCATACCTTGAGCAATATGGTGACCAGCGAGCTGGCAATCGGAGGCAATCCAATCCGGTTTGCCCGCCGGATGTTCACTCATTTGTTTGAACACTGGTTTTCCAATTTTCATGGCGTTATCGAAAAATTCCTTTTTCACACCCCATGTGCCTGCATGCCCCGAGCAGCGCTCGACCGTGTGAACCTTGGTCTCAGGAACCTGAGATAACAAATCCTTGGTCCTCTGGCCCATGTTCTGCACACGCAAATGGCAGGCAATATGGTAAGAAACATGACCTAAACCCACCTTAAAGCCTGTATCAAGAAGCCCATCTTTGCTGCGCTCGGTGAAGTACTCAAAGGGGTCAAACATAGCCGCTTTCACCGCCTGGGTATCGGGGCAGTTTGGAAACATCAAGGGTAGCTCTTGCTTGAACATCAAACCACAAGAGGGGATCGCAGCGAGAATGGCATAACCTTCGCGGGCTAGTTTCGCAAGAATAGGCATGTTTTTGGCTTTGAGTTCTGCGACACCGTCGAGATCGCCAAGTTCAAGCTTAGGCATCCCGCAGCAGGCCTCCTTCTCGGCAAGGATCCAGGGGATTTGGTTGTGATCTAGGATCTTGATCAAGTCCTGACCGATTCCTGGTTCGTTGTAATTAACATAACACGTCGAGAAGATCGCAACCTTGCCAGGCGTGCGCTCGCCGTTTTTAACGTTTGTCGAGACCGCACGCTGGGTCCGCGCCTGGCTTCGAAACGATTTGGGTGCAAATTCAGGTACCCAGGCTTCACGATGTACGCCGATCATCGACTCACCAAGTTTTCTTGCCGAGTCATTTTTCGCTAGCGCATTAACTGCCTGTACAACGACCGGAATCCCCGCAAGCTTGCCGTTTCGATCGGTCGATGCAAGCTGCACGTCTCTGAATTGGGTGGCAGTACCTTTTTTAAAGGCGATCGCTTTTGCGCGCAACATGACATGGGGAAAGTCCAGATTCCATTCATGCGGCGGTACGTAGGGACATTTGGTGAGATAACAAAGATCGCACAAATAACACTGATCCACGACTTTCATGTAGTCGCTGCGGCTCACGCCGTCTACTTCCATGGTCTCTGATTCATCGACCAGGTCAAATAGGGTGGGAAAAGACTGGCATAAGCTCACGCAGCGGCGGCAGCCGTGGCAAATGTCGAAGATGCGCTCCATCTCGTCGAAGCAGGCCTTTTCGTCATAGAAAGCCTCGCTTTGCCAGTCGATCGGGTGGCGTGTGGGGGCTTCGAGGGATCCTTCACGCATGGTCGGTCTCTATTTTTTGAGGGGGATGGTATTTATTTTGTAACGTAATAAGAATGCAACAGGCGCAGCCTGTTGCATCCACTGCATTGCGCTTAGGCGCTTGCGGCCAAAGTGTCCAGTGCTTTCTGGAACTTGTTGGCGTGCGAACGCTCTGCCTTGGCAAGTGTTTCAAACCAATCGGCGATTTCGTCAAAGCCTTCGTCGCGGGCGGTTTTTGCCATGCCAGGGTACATGTCGGTGTACTCGTGGGTCTCACCAGCAACCGATGCCTTAAGGTTGTCAGAAGACGAACCAATCGGGAGTCCGGTTGCGGGGTCGCCAACATGCGCCAGATAGTCGAGATGACCATGAGCATGCCCCGTCTCACCTTCTGCGGTCGAACGGAATAGTGTGGCTACTTCGGGCAGACCCTCAACGTCGGCCTTGTTCGCGAAGTACAAATAACGACGGTTAGCTTGGCTTTCGCCAGCAAACGCGTCCTTCAAATTTTGGTGGGTTTTGGAACCGTTAAGACTTGCCATTTGAATCTCCAAAGCAAAGTAACTTAGGCGTTTGATAAAAACTCCTTCAAACTGATTCAAAAAACAAACCAATCTGAAAGCACGCGAATTATCAGCAAACTTCTAAATCCGACGCCAATTGAATTTTCAAATCTCTTCGATTGAAAATAATCATCGGTCTAAGCTGTGACACCGACCGGCCTTGCTGAGGGAAGTTGCAGTCTGACTGCGAGTCCACCACTAATGGCACGATGAAGCTCAAGTGAGCCGTGATGACGCAATACGATTCGATTCACGATTGCTAGTCCCAGCCCTGTTCCCTCACGATCGCTGCGATGGGCTTCTAAGCGCGCAAAGGGTTCGATTAGGCGCGAAAGCTCATGCTCCGGCACGCCTTCCCCATAGTCTTCAAGTTGGAGCGAAAGCGTGCCGTCCAGACTGCTTAGCCTCAGGTTACCGTCGATCTCACCATGAGATCTTGCATAGCGCGCAATATTGGATAGCAAATTATCAAGAAGGCGGTCTACGTCGACCCTTCGTCCGCGCCAAGGTAAATGGGCAGGACAATCCAGCGAGATACGCAGTCCGTCGTTTTGCCACCGTTCGACCGCTTCACGGACGGCTGGCGCAGCATCATCCGTATCGCTGCCTTGGAGTGCAGCCGCGCGCGCGTAGTCAATGAATTGGCGCACCACGCTGTCGATTCGTTCAATATCATCGACCAGATTGGCTCTGACTTCCGGTCCAATTGATGCGAGTTCGATTTCCATACGAAGTCGGGTGAGCGGCGTTCGTACGTCGTGGGATATGCCGGCAAGCGCAAGCTGTCGATCATGTTCAAGTTGTTCAAGTGCTTTGGTCATGTGATTAAACCGCCGATTCACCTCCCCGAACTCACCCGGTAAATTTTCGGGGAGTTGGGGCGATTGGCGATGAGACTCCATGCCCGTAATGGCGCGAGCCAGCGATCGCAAGGGGCGATTGATTTGTTGAGAGATAAGTACGGCACCCAGAAGCGATAAGAGCAGGACAATTGCAGCGGCCCATTCCCAGGGCGGGTCGAGACTGCGCTCGAGACGCTCTTGTTGCACGCCGAGCCAATAAGCTTGCCTTCGAATGGTGATACTTACCCAAAGGCCTTCGAGCCCGTTGACCGAGCCCATGATTTGGGTTCGATCACCCATCTCAAGTTTCAAAAACCGTGTCAGATTTCGCTCGGTGTCGCTGCGATCAAAAGCAACGATGCGGTCGCTATTCGATCGGGGGACCAGCCGAAGCCCCTCGCGCCGATCGAGCAAACTTAGCAGCTCTTTGCGGCTTTCTGGATCTGCGGTTTCAAGGGATACTTTGGTCACATTCGCGAGTGAAGCCACCTCCCATGCAACCGATTGTTCGGGCGTGGGCCCGAGGCGCTGGTTCATCACAAGCCAAGCTCCAAGCAGGCTCGTAACCAGTAGCCCAGCAATTAAAAGAAAGGTCCGCCCGAACAAGCTGCTTGTCATGATCTAAGAGACTTTACGCTTAAATGGTTGTTTGCAAGCCCTACAATCTGGACAATGAAAGAAGATTCAACTGCTTACTCGCGCACCTTGTTGGCCATTTCGAGCTCTGCAACCCCCGCTACCATGGGCCGCTTCGATGCCCATGGCCGATGTACATGGTCTTACGCTGAAGCGGGCCTTAAAACGGGAGAAGGCTTGCTAGCTGCTCTTGGGCAACACTTCAAAGGACGGCCCGAGGGCCTTGATCTGATCGTGCTCGATAGAGGCCCCGGGCAATTTACCGGCCTCAGGTCAGGTATTGGCCTGGCTCAGGGTTTGTCGATGGGCTGGGGTGTTCCAATTTTGGCAATCGATAGTGCAAGCGTGATGGCCTGGTCGGCCTGGGAGCATTTGACAGCTTCAGCCTCGAGCGAGAGCTCGCAGATGGTCAGCCCAGCATCGTCGAGGGATGGGACGCGAACGCAATTCATAAGCATTCGGGATGCGAGGCTTGGTGCTTATTATGTGGCTGTGTTTGAGTCGCTCGAGTCGTTAGCTTCATCGGATAGCGATTCAGTCACAGCCTTAAGTCTTGAGCAAGTTCTTGAGCGATTGCGGGAGTTTTCAGCCGCCGAGCCAGGGGATGCATTAGTCCTGATTGCAAGCGACGCCGCGTCCCATGACCGGCTTGCCATGTGCCGTGACGGGCTTGCCAACTGCGGGCTTGCCGCCTGCGCGGTTGGGACCGATCAAGGAGGTCGACAGCGCCTTGCAAGCCGAAGCTTTCACTGGATCGTTCCTGAGCCCCTAAGCTTGCTTGGAGCACTGGCCCGTTTGGGGCTTATGAGAACCGAAAACGGCGTGGCACCCTTGTGCGCCGATGCGATTCAAGCACACTATGTACGCGATGAGGTTGCGATGGACCTCAGTGCCCAACGAGCCTATCGTCGATCACGAAGCCTAGCCACCGGGACTTAGCAAGCTCCAATGGTCAGCCTGCCGATTCGTAAAGCTGGTCTCCGGGGGTTGCGGCCCATGAGCCTCTTAGACCTTCATCGGGTTGCCGCCATCGAGCGGCGAATCTATGATTTTCCCTGGAGCGAAGGTAATTTTCGGGACTCGCTCAAGGCCGGACACGAAGGCTGGTTGCTTGAATCCATCGAAATGCCGGGCAAGCTTAGGGCTTACGCCTTGCTGATGTGGATCGTCGATGAAATTCATTTACTGAACATCTCTGTAAGCGCCGATGAGCAAGGCCGAGGCCTCGGGCGCGCTTTGATGGACTGGATCATGCAACACTGTTTTGAAGAAGGTGCACAAAGCATCTTGCTTGAGGTAAGACCAAGCAATCACGCAGCACGCCGTCTTTACGCTGCCTGTGGGTTTGAGCAAATCGGAACCCGAAGAGGCTATTACCCGTCGCGCAGTGGCGCGAGAGAAGACGCTTGGGTGCTGCGTTGTCGTCTGGGAGCCGAGCATCCATGACCTGGTCTGATCAGCAGATTCGTGCCTGGGAAGCGCTCGATTTGGGTCCGCGTTGGCAGCGTCGGACGACTGAGTCGGCGGTGGTAGAGCCAGTCGATTGGGATCAACTCCGACATCAGGTGGCAAGCTGTAAGGCCTGTGCGCTGTGGCAAAGTCGCAAGCAAACGGTGTTTGGCTCAGGGACCGAGTCAGCACGCTGGGCCATTATTGGTGAGGCGCCGGGTGCGGAAGAGGATCTTCAAGGTGAGGCCTTCGTTGGCATGGCGGGGCAGCTGCTCGATCAAATGCTGCTTTCCATGGGTTGGCACCGATCGCGCGATGTCTTTATCGCAAACGTACTTAAGTGCCGGCCGCCTGGCAATCGCAATCCGAGTCCTGAAGAGGCATTGGCCTGCGCGCATCACCTAGAAGCTCAGCTACTTCGCTTAAGACCCAAGGCCTTACTCATTATGGGGCGTGTTGCCGCTCAACACTTGCTGGGCCATGAGGCATCGATTGCCTCGCTGCGGGGTAAGACTCAGCATGTTCGAATGGGCAGAGCGACACAGATGCTTGAAGTTCCTGCGCTAGTAACTTATCACCCGGCCTACCTCTTGCGCAATCTTGACGACAAGGCAAAGGCTTGGGAGGATTTGCAGCGTTTTGCCGAACTGCTCGCAGCGCATCAATGTTTGCCGTGATCAAGAATCAATGCACGCAAGTCGTGCTCCCTAGCATTTCGAAGGTAGCGCTGCCGAACCAATAGCATCGTGATGGCGACAAAGGCACCGAAGAGCAAGATAATGCTGTTGATATGCAGTTCAAACTTCAAAAGTAGGGCGTAAATCCCAAGCATGGTCAGTACGTTGAGATTTTCGTTGAAGTTTTGGACGGCGATCGAGTGGCCGGCGCTCATCAATACGTGGCCACGGTGTTGCAACAAGGCGTTCATCGGCACAACAAAAAAACCCGCTAAACCGCCAACCAGGATAAGTAAAGGATAAGAGGCGGGTAGTGAGGTCACCAGGGTCATGCTTGGCACCAAAACGCCCATGGCGATGCCCAGTGGGATAACTCTCGGGGAACGGCGCAGGGTAACGAATCGTGCCGCAAGCATCGCGCCGACAGCGATGCCCAGGGCAACAACACCTTGCAGAATCGCAGCTCGGTTGAGTGGAAGACCTAATTGCTGCTTTGCCCACTCCAAAACGATAAATTGTAGGACTGCACCCGCGCCCCAGAAAAGCGTCGTCACCGCAAGGGAGATTTGACCGAGCTTGTCCCTCCAAAGCGTCATGTTGCAGTGCCAAAACTCTCGGATCAAGAGGATCGGATCGGTATGCTGCTTCTGATAGCGTGCCCCCGTATCAGGAATACGCAAATTGATGAGGGCAGCCAGCAAGTACACAAAGCCGATCACAACGATCGCACCGGTGGCGGGCGAATAAACACCTGGGATTCCGAGCCCTACGATGACGGTCGAAACCGAAGGACTAATGAGCGCTCCTCCGACCACAGTACCGAGAATGATCGACCCAACCGTTGTCCCTTCAATCCAACCGTTTGCAGCGACAAGTTTGCTGGGTGGAAGCAATTCGGTAAGGATCCCGTATTTGGCAGGTGAGTACGCTGCCGCGCCCAAGCCGACCACGGCATAGGCGAGCAGGGGGTGGATGCTTGCGAACATCATTGCGCAGCCCACAACCTTGATGGCATTGGTGTAAAACATCACTTTGCCTTTTGGCAAAGCGTCTGCAAAGGCTCCAACGAAAGGGGCGAGCACCACATAGCTGACCGTGAAAAAAAGCTTCAACATCGGCTTCATCCACTCGGGTGCCGTCATTTCAATCAGCAGCGCAATCGCAGAGATGAGAAGCGCGTTGTCGGCGAGCGAAGAAAAGAACTGCGCCGCCATAATCGTGTAAAAGCCTTTGTTCATGTGGCCGCGGTTATACCATGGCAATCACGCTTTGAGTACAGGAAATGACGATGGCTAGACCGCTTCGAGCGTTAATTGATGTTTCAAGTATGCGAGATAACTTACTGTTTTTTCGTAAACAACTTGGTTCTATTCGGTGTTGGGCAGTGGTTAAGGCCAATGCTTACGGGCACGGGCTAGTGGCTGCCTTGCAAGCCTTTGGGCAGGCGGATGGCCTCGCACTTATCGAGCCAGATCTTGCTCTGGAACTGCGCGCTAAGGGTTGGTGCAAGCCTATTTTGTTAATGGAGGGCGTCTTTGACGAGGCTGATGTCTTAGCCTGTGTGGAGGCAGGTATCGATGTTGTTGTGCACTCGGCTTGGCAGCTTGAACTGGTCGAATCAAGTCGCTACGCTTCGTCGCTGAGGGCGCGCGGCCCGAGGCTTTGGGTGAAGTTTAACAGCGGCATGAATCGCTTAGGTTTTTCAATGGTTGAGGGTTTGCGTCATGTCAAACGGCTTCACCGAGCGGGCTTTCGCCTTGGCGCGCTTGCACACTTTGCTAACGCCGACGCGCGTGAGGCTGATGTGCAAAGTGAGCAAGCGATCCTGGGGCTTTTGAGGGCTGTGAAAGCTCTCGACCAAGAAATCCCTTGTAGTTTTTCAAATTCGGCTGCGTCCCAGCGTCTTTTGCAAACAAGAGGGGGTCGAGCGAGCAGTCAGCGTCCTGATTTGCCCGAGCCCCTTGGAGCAGACTGGCTACGTTTGGGCATTGCGTTGTTTGGGGGATCTGCGTTTGATGGTACGCGAGCACGCGAGCTTGGACTTGCTCCGGTCATGCGGCTTGAAACAAGGGTCCTAGCCATTCAAAGCCTAGAGTCCGGCGATCGCGTTGGCTACGGCGGGCGCTTTGTTGCCGGGCGTCCCAGTCGCATTGCCGTGCTTGCCGGCGGCTATGCTGACGGCTATCCGAGGCATGCGCCCGACGGAACACCGGTTTGGATAGCGGGGCATCGCTGTCCGCTAGCAGGCAGGGTGTCGATGGACATGATCACCGTTGATGTGACCGACTATCCGGATATCGACGTGGGTGCACCTGCGCAACTCTGGGGTGATAGCTTGGCGGTCGACGACGTTGCCGCTGCCGCGGGCACGATTGGTTATCAGCTTTTGAGTGGTCTTACTGCAAGAGTGCCTCGTGTGCTCATCAACCAAGTGCACGAAGAGGGTGTATGAAACAAGCGCGAAGCAAAGTGCTCTACGAGTGTTCGGCTTGTGCAAGCCAAGTACCCAAGTGGGTTGGGCAGTGCCCGGGTTGCCAAGCCTGGAACACGTTAAGTGAGGTTCGGGTCGAGAAATCGCCTGCCCACCGCTACGAGTCGCTTGCACCTGTATCTGAAGTGGTCACCATGACCTCGGTCGAAGTCGTCGATATGGACCGCTTCTCAAGCGGTTCGCTTGAATTTGATCGGGTCTTGGGTGGGGGCTTTGTGCAAGGTGCGGTTGTGTTGATCGGCGGCGATCCCGGCATCGGCAAGTCGACCTTGCTGTTGCAGACCGCGGCACATGTTTCCCAGGCGCAGTCTCGGGTGCTTTATGTGAGCGGGGAGGAGTCACTGGCGCAGATTGCGATGCGTGCTCAACGCCTTGGTCTTGGTAGTGCGCCGATCGACCTTCTAGCAGAGATTTCACTTGAAAAAATTATTCAAGCGATTTCAGAACGTAAACCTTTATTCGTGGTCATCGATTCAATTCAGACTTTATTTACTGATGCACTCAGCGCTGCGCCGGGATCGGTTTCTCAGGTACGCGAATGTGCTGCGCAACTCACGCGCTGTGCCAAGCAAGGTGCAAGCACGCTTGTGATGATTGGCCACGTAACCAAAGAGGGCAGTCTTGCGGGACCGCGCGTGCTAGAGCATATGGTCGATGCAGTGTTGTACTTTGAGGGCGATAGCCACTCGTCATTTCGACTGGTCCGAAGCTTCAAGAATCGGTTCGGCTCATCCAATGAGCTTGGCGTGTTTGCAATGACAGAGCGGGGACTGCGTCCAGTAGCCAATCCGTCGGCGATTTTTCTATCCCAGCACCTTAAACCTGTTCCCGGATCGGCGGTGCTGGTTACTCAAGAGGGGAGTCGGCCGCTGCTTGTTGAGATCCAGGCCTTGCTCGATGCAAGTGCTGGGATGCAAGCACGCAGGCTGGCGGTTGGCCTCGATGCCCAGCGCCTTGCCTTGCTCCTGGCAGTCTTGCATCGCCACGCAGGGATTGCCTGCCATGATCAGGATGTATTTTTGAACGCGGTCGGCGGTGTCAGGATCAATGAGCCTGCTGCTGACCTTGCAAGTTTGTTTGCAATTGTTTCATCATTTAAAAACAGAGCTTTGGAGAAAGGTATCGCTGTTTTTGGTGAAGTTGGTTTAGCCGGTGAGATTCGGCCTTGTCCGCGTGGTCAGGATCGGATTCGCGAGGCAGCCAAGTTGGGCTATCAACGTTTGATCGTCCCCAAAGCGAATCTGCCAAAGGCAGCTATCGAAGGTTTACAAATTGTGGGCGTTGATCGCCTTGATCAAGCGATTGAGGTTTTGTGGACGGGCTGAATACCTGGGCAATATGCTGGCATTTGATCAAGGCGCGAGCGCTCCGTCATAGCGTGCGCGCAAGCGCGGGCACTAGGTCATCGCATCGGTAATGGCGTGCGCGCAAGCGCGGGCACTGCGCAAGCTCGACTCCAGGCTTGCAGGCAGACTCTGTCCACTGCCGTCGCCAACCCAGTCTCCCGCTAACCAAAGCGATGCCGCCTTAAATCGATCGAAAGCTGGCCAATCCGTGCCATAAGTTGAAGGTGTGGCTGCTTGTCGCTCATAAATGTCTTTAAAATCAATGTCTTGTATGCCAAACCGTGCTTGTATTTCATCCGCTTCGCGACGTGCCTCACTCGCGTCTCGCTGAGCTGAAAGGACTAGCCCCGCGCAATCGCTGCCGCTTCTAGGAAAAAGCCAGGCTGCCGCGCCCCGCTCGCGCAAAAGAAGTTCTGGCCTGCGCTCCTTGTCGGATAAGGGCTTTCTTTGTAGCAACATCCATCGGGTGAGGATGCCAAGCGGCTTTGGAAGCTCGCTCAATCGTTTCGCAAGCGAAGCAAGCCAAGTCATGTTGTCGCAGGATAAAGAGGCTTGCACAAGCGCAAGGGCTTGCTCGGGGCTGAGTGCTAGCACGATGTGGTCGAACGGTCCCTCGAGCTGATCGCTTCCCGCGATACGTAGCCACCAGGCAGGGCGTGGCTCATGGTTTATGCCCCCCCTATGCTCTGGCCTTACGTTGACTGAAATAAGCTTGAGCACCCGGCTTGATCCATGGAGTTCGAGTGGACCCGAGTGTCTGCGCTCGTCCGAGTCAGTTCTACCCTCGAGTAATGGCTTTGCAAGCAATTCGCCCAAATCGCAGTTTTGTTGCAGCCAGTGGCTTGCGTCGAGTTCGGCACTCGCCATCGCCTCGTTTAGGACGGTACTCAGTCGCAGTGCACAGGCTTGTTCGCGTGGGCAGTTCAAAGCAGATTCACAAAGCGCTGCGATCCATCGCTGAACAAGACCGTGTTTGAGTCGGAGCGGATCAAGCCAGTCGTTGACAGCACAAGAAGCTCTCGGCGGATTGGACTTGGCAAAACGCATGAGCGCGGCGAGTTCATAAAGACTCCCAAATGGGATGTGCTTTGCACCCTGTAGCCAGGCAAGTTGAGCGAGGCTAAGTGCGAGCGCCTTACGCAGCCTGCCTGGTTGGCTGTGCCTGCCGAGCGCGATGGCCTGGCAGTGCTGCAACGTTTTTGCTTGCGTAAGCCGCATGCTCTTGCAAGTGCTGTCGTTTTGCTCAGTCTTCGTGGCTTGGCCCGCAACCTGTGCCGGCCCATCGCCGAGACTATGCCGAATGTTGAAATCAGGCGATCGGAAGACGGCGCGCTTTGGATCACCATAGCGAGCGAAAAGTTCACGAAAACAAGCATAAGCGCCCACGATCAGATGCTGGCCATTGTCTAAGCTGTGAACCTTGCCGCCGAGGCTAATTTGCAGGCCTCTTGCTCGGCCGCCCACCTGCTTTGTGGCCTCATAAACTTTCGGACTCAGCCCTGCATCTTGTAGCAAACGCGCGCAACTGAGTCCCGCCCAACCTGCGCCAATCACAGCGATTCGCACTGCTTGACTATTCATAGGCCACGAGCGATGTCAGCTCAACGGTAAGCGGGGAGGCCTAGCTAGAAGCCAAGTTCGCCAGGCCAAGTAGAGCTTACGCAAAGGCGTAATCGAGACACGTTGGTGCATGACTTGGAAGCGTTCTTCCTCAATGCATACCAGTAAATCATGGTAAATCGCAGCCATGATCAAGCCTGGGCGCTGCGCCCGTCGAGCCGCGCTTGGCAGATGTTCAAAGGCCTGAAACATGGCTTGGCGAGCGGCTAATGCGGCGCGTTGAAGGACCGGCGCAAGATTGACATCTGCACGGCAGGCGATGATGCTGTCCTCAGCCAAAGCCGCGTCAACAAGCCATTGTTGCGGCAGGTAAAGTCGTCCGCGCCGTGCGTCTTCACCCAGATCCCTGATGATGTTGATCCATTGCAACGCCCGCCCCAAGGCAATGGCATAGCTATCAAGCGCTTCTGACCAGCTACCTGGGTTTGCATGAAAAATCCGCGCTGCCAATTGCCCCACTGCGCCCGCAACCCTATCCAAGTAAACCCAAAGTGCGGCTTCGTCGGGATAACGCCGAAGCATCAAGTCCATACGCATACCATCTAGGACGGCGTGAAATCTGCCGACAGGCAGCTCGAGTGCTCGTACGTGAGGCGCAAGTGCGATCGTCACCGGATGACTGGGTTTACCAAGCGCCATCTGATTAATTTCCCCCTCCCACCAGTCTAGTTTTCGAGCAGCTAAGTCGGCGTCTGAACATTCGTCGACCACGTCGTCAACTTCGCGGCAAAAGGCGTAAAGCGCCATCATCGCCGCGCGCATCGGCTCTCTCAAGTAAAGAAAGCTGTAGTAGAAGCTTGAGCCGCTTGCGGCCGCTTTCTCTCGACAGTAGACATCAGGGCTCATGCTTGCTTTCCTTGGGTTTTGTCCTGATGGTCTGGCTCATGCATCGGAGGAAAGTCCGAAGATCCAATCGCGAAGCAGCCGAAATGCGCCAGTACCCCTCAAAGCCTTACCGATTCTAGGACGATCCATCACCGGATCAGGTGATCGACTCAGTGCCCGAGCGATGCTCGCAGCGGCGGCGATAATGGCCCTCAATTCCAGGGCTAAACGCAATGGCAGCGCAGCAGCTAAATGCTGGTTTAACCGGAGTTGTTCTGACTGCGCCCTCGCTGAAAGCCGTACCCATTGCCTTACAGGGTCGGGTAATTGGCCCGCGGCGCAAAAACGAAACCAATCTTCGGCCTGATAGCCCATCGCTCGCAGCTCGCATGCAGGGACATAAATGCGGCCGCGTTTGGCGTCGATTGCGCAATCCTGCAACATGTTGATACGTTGCAAGGCGGTACAAATCGCATCAGAAGCCTGTAAACAGGCGGCGCCTTCGATCTGATGCAGTGCGAGCAGCATCCTACCGACACTCGCCGCTGAACCGCGACAGTAGCAGTCAAATTGCTCGGCCGTTTCGGGCCAAAAGCCACGCGCGTCCCAGGTAAAGGCAGCGAGCATGAGTTGCATCTCAGAAGTCATGTTGGCCTGCTGATCCAGGCCTTGCATACGCCAATCCTTGCATAGCGCGTTCGCTTTGTCGGCTAGTTCGGCAGCCTTCAACCATGGTCCGGCATCTGAGCCTGCAAGCATGTTTGAGAGTTCTTTCAAAAAAGCTAGCCGCTGCCCAACTGTCCAAGATCCCTCGTCGGCAAGGTCGTCCGCGAAGCGGGCAAATCCGTAAATCGTCATGACCTTGCTTCGAATATCGCGCGGCAACAAAACCGAGGCGACTGGGAAATTCTCTGCATGATCAACGCTGTGAAAAAAGCGCAGTGACCCCTTCGATGGGCTTGTACGCATGATGGGACTTGTCGGGGAAATCACTGGATAGCGGCAGGTTTTGGCAATTTCTAAGCAATGAAAAGAGGCTTCATTATGGGCGAGTTGTTGAAGGCAGTTACACTACCCATTAAGCGGCCGTGGCGGAATTGGTAGACGCACCAGGTTTAGGTCCTGGCGCTGCGAGGCGTGAAGGTTCGAGTCCTTTCGGCCGCACCAGCGGTAATCTTCCCAAGAGAGCATTGGGTGGTTTTTTCGGAATCTTATTTTTGTGATGAAGTGAATGGGTTATGAGCACGATAGAAGTGATTGAAGGCCTGCAACGACGGGCCGCCTTATCAGTGTCAACGGCTGAACTTGAGCGTCGCGCAGTGACCAAGCTGAAGCAGATAGCACGCACCGCCAAGATGCAGGGGTTTAGGCCTGGCAAAGTGCCTATGAAGATGATCGAATCGATGTATGGCGGAAGCACAAGAAGCGAGATTCTTTCTGATCTTATATCCGAGGCCTTTTCTAAGCTTGCCCAGGAGCAGCAACTTCGCGTGGCTGGTGCGCCCGACGTCGCGCCACAAGGCGAATTGCAATTTGACAGTCCGAGCCTGGAGTTCTCTGCAAGTTTTGAGGTCTATCCCGAAGTCAGTCTTGGACCGGTTGGCGAGCTTGAAATCGAGCGAATCCATACCCAGGTCGGTGAGGCAGAAATCGAGAAAACCGTCGAAGTCCTCCGAAAGCAACGCGTAAGGTGGCATGAGGTCGACCGGGCCCCGGCGAGTGGTGATCAGGTCACCATCGATTTTCGTGGAACCTTAGACGGTGTTGCCTTTGAGGGTGGTAGTGCCGAGGGTTTCAGTGTCGTTCTTGGCGAAGGTCGCATGCTCCCTGACTTTGAAAAGGGTTTAATGGGGCAAGCCAAAGGGCTTGGTTTGCATTTCCCGGTGCAGTTCCCTGAAAACTACGGTGCTGAGCAGCTCGCTGGAAAGCTGGCTGACTTCGAGGCTACGATTCATAAAGTTGAAGCGCCGGTGCTCCCTGATGTAGACCAAGACTTCGCGCAACAGCTCGGTGTCCCTGATGGTGATATCGAGAAATTGCGTGCTGAGATTAGGAAGAATTTAGAACGTGAGGTAGCACAGCGCGTCAAGGCTCGGGTGAAGGCGGCAGTCATGGACGCATTACCCAAGGTTTCCTCCTTTGATCTGCCCAAGGCCTTGATCGAGTCCGAAATGGACGCCTTAGCCGAACGAGCAAAGCAGGACCTTGCACAACGAGGCATCGATGTGAAGCAAATGCCTATCCCTCGCGAAGCTTTCGAAGATTCGGCGAAGAAACGTGTGCAAATCGGCTTGATCGTAAGCGAGCTCGTTAAGCAGCAGCAGCTACAACCCAAGCCCGAGCAGGTCAGGGCGATTGTCGAGGAAGCGGCTGCGTCCTATGAAAACCCGGCAGAGGTTATTCGTTATTACTTTAGCGACCGGCAACGTTTAGCTGAAGTCGAAGCTTTAGCGATTGAGCAAAATGTGGTGGACTATGTCTTGCAACACGCCAGGGTCTCCGACAAAGACTTAGCCTTCGATGAACTGATGCAACAGGCGGCGTGATATGACAAGAAATAGTCTGGTCGAGGATCTCGTCAACGTGCACTTGGCAACCCGAGCCATGTCTCATGGTTCTGCGCTCGATACCCAAGCGCTCGGCATGGTCCCAATCGTGGTCGAGCAAAGCGGCCGAGGTGAGCGGGCCTATGATATTTACTCGAGGCTTTTGCGCGAGCGGGTAATTTTCTTGGTCGGGCCTGTCATGGATGTGACCGCCAATCTCGTCGTCGCACAATTACTGTTCCTGGAATCAGAAAACCCTGATAAAGATATTTCTTTTTATATCAATTCACCAGGCGGTTCGGTGTCTGCTGGCATGGCTATGTTTGACACCATGCAATTCATCAAGCCCGATGTGTCGACGCTTTGCATGGGCATTGCAGCAAGTATGGGTGCCTTTTTACTTGCCGCCGGAGCAAAAGGAAAGCGTTTTGCGCTGCCCAATGCGAGGATCATGATCCACCAACCCTCGGGTGGTGCCCATGGTCAGGCCTCGGACATCGAGATCCAGGCCAGGGAAATTCTTTATTTACGTGAACGGCTGAACCGGATTTTGTCCGAACGAACCGGGCAAGCGATTGAGCGGATTGAGCGAGATACCGATCGTGATAACTTCATGTCGGCTGACGATGCGGTAAGCTACGGTCTCATCGATCGGGTATTAAGTAATCGAAGCGAAGGTGCACCGTCGGCATGAGTGAAAAAAAGGGTAGCAGCGAAAAGCTGCTGTACTGCTCGTTTTGTGGCAAAAGTCAAAACGAGGTTCGTAAACTTATCGCAGGCCCCTCGGTCTTCATTTGCGACGAGTGTATCGACCTTTGTAACGATATCATTCGTGATGAAGCGCAGGCCGAAGGTACTTCGGGCTCGGGCGATGGTCTGCCTACCCCAACCGAAATTCGCGACATTCTTGATCAATATGTTATCGGGCAAGAACACGCAAAAAAGGTGCTGGCCGTTGCCGTATACAACCATTACAAGCGGCTCAAGCATCAGGGTGATAAAGACGAAGTAGAACTCGCCAAAAGCAATATTTTGCTTATCGGGCCTACGGGCTCAGGCAAGACCTTACTCGCACAAACGCTTGCTCGATTACTCAATGTTCCCTTCGTTATAGCCGATGCGACCACGCTCACCGAAGCGGGTTACGTTGGTGAAGATGTTGAAAACATCATCCAAAAGCTTTTACAAAACTGTGCCTACGATGTTGAAAAGGCACAGCACGGCATTGTTTATATCGATGAGATCGACAAGATTTCCCGCAAATCAGACAACCCTTCGATTACCCGTGATGTTTCAGGCGAGGGTGTTCAGCAGGCTTTGTTGAAGTTGATCGAAGGTACGGTTGCTGCGGTTCCTCCTCAAGGCGGAAGAAAGCATCCCAACCAGGATTTTGTGCAAATCGACACCACGCACATTCTCTTTATTTGTGGCGGCGCCTTCGATGGCCTTGAGAAAGTCATCCGTGATCGCTCAGAGCGATCCGGCATTGGATTTAGCGCAAGCGTACGCAGTGCCTCTGAGCGCAAGGTTGGCGAACTATTACAAGATATAGAACCTGAAGACCTTATCAAGTTCGGCTTGATTCCTGAACTTGTCGGACGCTTGCCTGTGATTGCCACACTCGACGAACTGACCGAAGAGGCGCTCGTTGATATTTTGATTACTCCCAAGAATGCCTTGGTCAAACAATACGCTCGGCTGTTTGCGATGGAAAACGTCGAGCTAGAGATTCGACCCGAGGCCTTGCATGCGATTGCGCGTAAGGCCATCAAACGTAAGACCGGTGCACGTGGACTTCGGTCGATTCTTGAGGCTTCGCTGCTCGATGTAATGTTCGATCTCCCCGGGCAGCAGCATGTGTCGAAGGTTGTTCTCGATGAGAATGCGATCGAAGCCGGTGGAAAGCCCCTCCTGATCTACGCTGAAACCGCCAAGGTTGCCGGTTCAAATTAAACTAAGGCTATGACTGAGTCGCATGTATTCCGGGGGCTCATGAGTCTCTCGACAGTCGTGCGTCCTTGACCTATGGAGTAAAGCCAAGATGAGCCAAGAAAACCTAAAAGGACTTCCTCTGTTGCCATTGCGTGATGTAGTGGTCTTCCCGCATATGGTGATCCCTCTTTTTGTCGGGCGACCCAAATCGATCAAAGCGCTTGAAAGTGCGATGGAGCAGGGGCGTTCGATCATGCTGGTTGCCCAGCGTAACGCTTCTAAAGACGATCCAAGTGCTGACGATATCCATCGTTTAGGTTGCGTTTCGAATATCCTGCAAATGCTCAAATTGCCCGATGGCACAGTGAAGGTGCTTGTGGAAGGGGTTCAGAGGGCACAAATCGACGAAGTCCATAGCGATGATCCGCATTTCACCTGCGACTACAAAATGGTTGAGGTTGCGGCTGGAAGTTCGCCTGAAATTGAAGCCTTGCGCCGTGCAATCCTGACCCAGTTTGATCAGTATGTAAAGCTGAACAAGAAGATTCCTCCCGAGATTCTCGCTTCTTTGGGCAGCATCGATGAACCAGGTCGTATGGCAGACACGGTCGCTGTTCATTTGCCGGTGAAAATCGAACAGAAGCAAGAAATCCTGGAGACCTTTCCCGTTCACGACAGGCTCGAAAAGCTTCTTGCATTGATCGAATCCGAACTTGACATATTGCAGGTTGAGAAGCGCATTCGTGGCCGAGTCAAGCGTCAGATGGAAAAATCTCAACGCGAGTACTACCTCAACGAGCAGGTCAAAGCAATACAAAAAGAGCTCGGCGAGGGCGAAGATGGCGCCGACATGGAGGAGATCGATAAGAAAATCAAGGCGGCTAGGATGCCCAAAGAGGCGCTCAAAAAGGCAGAAGCCGAGTTTAAAAAACTACGCTTGATGTCGCCGATGTCAGCCGAAGCGACTGTAGTTAGAAACTATATCGATACGATTACTGGATTGCCTTGGCGTAAAAAGAGCAAGGTAAGCTCTGACCTTACCAAAGCTGAAGAAATCCTTGATCAGGATCACTTTGGCCTTGAGAAGGTTAAAGAGCGTATTCTCGAGTATCTCGCGGTGCAACAACGTGTTGATAAGGTTAAGGCACCTATTCTTTGCCTTGTTGGGCCACCAGGCGTCGGTAAGACCTCACTTGGCCAGTCGATGGCCAAGCCTACCAATCGAAAGTTCGTTCGCATGGCGCTTGGCGGCGTCCGCGATGAAGCGGAGATTCGCGGTCATCGGCGCACTTACATCGGTTCGATGCCCGGAAAGATCCTTCAAAATCTCACGAAAGTTGGCGTGAGAAACCCGCTATTTTTACTCGATGAAGTCGATAAGCTTGGTATGGATTTTCGTGGAGATCCGGCAAGCGCATTGCTTGAAGTGCTCGATCCAGAGCAAAACAGCACCTTTGTTGATCACTATGTTGAGGTCGAATACGACTTATCGGATGTGATGTTTGTCGCAACCGCTAATACCCTCAACATTCCTCCGGCCCTTCTCGACCGTATGGAAGTCATTCGTTTATCAGGCTATACCGAAGACGAGAAAGTTCATATCGCTCAACGCTACTTGCTGCCCAAGCAAATGAGCAATAACGGTCTAAAAACTAACGAGCTCAGTGTGGCCGAGTCGGCGATTCGAGATGTTGTTCGGTACTACACGCGCGAGGCAGGTGTTCGTTCACTTGAACGCGAAATCTCTAAAATTTGTCGCAAGGTGGTAAAGGCACTTTTGCTCGCCAAGAAGTCGTCGAAAGTTCAGGTCACGAGTAAAAATCTAGATAAATACCTTGGCGTTCAGCGATTTACCTTTGGCATTGCTGAAAAGGAAAATCAGATTGGCCAGGTTACCGGGCTTGCCTGGACCGAGGTCGGTGGCGAACTTCTGACCGTCGAGGCTGCCGCAGTCCCTGGCAAAGGCAAAGCGCTGTCGACCGGCAAGCTTGGCGATGTCATGCAAGAGTCGGTGAAGGCTGCCATGACAGTGGTGCGCCGGCGTGCTGCCAGGCTTGGCATCACCAAAGACTTTCACGAGAAGTGGGACTTGCATGTACATGTTCCCGAAGGCGCAACGCCGAAAGATGGCCCGAGTGCAGGCATCGCGATGACAACGGCCATGGTTTCTGTCTTCACAGGGATTCCGGTGCGTTCGGATGTGGCCATGACAGGTGAGATCACTTTAAGAGGCGAAGTGCTAGGCATCGGTGGCCTTAAAGAGAAATTGCTCGCAGCGCATCGTGGTGGCATTAAGACCGTTCTTATTCCTGAAGAAAACGTGAAGGACTTGCAAGAAATTCCTGATAATGTCAAAAACAGGCTCGAGATTGTCCCGGTAAAGTGGATCGATCAAGTGCTCGATTTGGCCCTGCAAAGCAAGCCTGTGCCCCTAGTTGAAGAGGCAGAGGATGCGGCAAAGCCAGTTGCTGAAGCAGCGGTGCTGAAGACCAGCGAGGAAAGCGCGAAACTCGAGCGTCTTAAGCACTGAGCATGTTAGAATCAAAGGCTCAAGTAGGGTGCTTAGCTCAGTTGGTAGAGCGGCGCCCTTACAAGGCGTAGGTCGGGGGTTCGAACCCCTCAGCACCCACCAAGTTGTTCCTGCTTGAGATGAAATTTGAGTTACAATAGACGAATTCGGAGTGGTAGTTCAGTCGGTTAGAATACCGGCCTGTCACGCCGGGGGTCGCGGGTTCGAGTCCCGTCCACTCCGCCAAGACTGAACAAGCGATGAGCTAAGAAATATAGCAATCGCGCAAATGAGGGCGAACGAAAGTTCGCCTTTTTTGTTGGAGCTCAAGATGGGCCTTTTTGAATGGATCCGAGATCACAAGCGTTTGATGCTCGGCGCCCTTATTGTTCTCATTTTTCCTTCCTTCGTATTCTGGGGCATCTCGGGCTATGATCAGTTCATGGGCGACGGCACGCATGTGGCCGAGGTCCATGGAAAGCCTATTCCCCGGGAGCGTTTTGAGTCGGCTCACCGCGAGCAACTCGATCAAATGCGACGTGTCGCTTCGATGACTGGACAGGCAGTCGACACCGCCACCCTTGATAATCCAGTGCTTCGGCAGGAAGTTCTCGATCGATTAATTCAAGATGCCTTGTTGCAGGGACAGGCCATCGATAGGCGTATTCATGTTGGTGATATGCGCCTTAGGGAAGAGATTGGAAGTATCCCCAATCTGAGACAAGCTGACGGTTCCTTTAACTTAGAACAGTATAAAACCTTGCTCGCTGCCCAAGGTAAATCTGAATTTCAGTTTGAGCAGAGCTTAAGACAAGAGCTTGCGCTTCGAACGCTTCCCGATGCTCTTGGAAGTAGCGGTTTTCTGCCCACGCCTGTGCTTCAGTCGATTGTTGCGGCTCAACTCGAAAAGCGCGAGATCAGGCAGCGGCTATTAACGGCCAAGCAGTTTCGCGATCAGGTCAAGCCCACACCCGAGCAACTTGAAGCCTTTTTTAAGAAGGAGTCAAAGCGGTTTGAGCAGTCAGCCTATGCAGACGTTGAGCTCTTAGTCTTGAGTGCGAAGGATTTAGTGGCAGGTGAGACCGCTGACCCGGAGGCTGTAAAAACCTTTTACGAACAAAACCCTAACCGATTTGGCGAACCAGAGCAGCGTCGTGCAAGTCATATCTTGTTTGAGCTTTCGGCTTCGGCAAACGAGGCAGCCAAGGCCCAGGCGATCGATCAAGCAAAATCTGTTCTCGTATCGATTAAGGAGGGCAAGGACTTTGCCGCACTTGCAAAGCAGTTGTCAAAAGATTCTGGCTCGGCCGCTCAAGGTGGCGATCTAGGGTTTTTCAGCCGTGATGCGATGGTGAAGCCTTTTGCCGATGCGGTTTTTGCAATGAAACCTGGAGCGATTTCTGAGCCGGTTGTGAGTGAATTTGGTGTGCATGTCATCAAGCTCACCGATATTCGTCCTGCCAAGCTCAAGCCCTTCGAACAGGTTCGTGGTGATATTGAGCAACAAATGAAGCAGGAGAAGGCGCAAAAGCGATTTGCTGAATTGGCCGAGAGTTTTAGCAACATCGTCTATGAGCAAAGCGACAGTCTGCAGCCAGCCGCAAAAAAGATTAATCGTCAGACCCAAAGCTTTAAGGGGCTTCGACCCGATGGGCGATTTCAGTCAAATCAGGCCAAAGCGATGGAAAAGGCTGATATTGATCCTCGGGTCTTGAGAGCCGTTTTTTCAGAAGAGTCTATTCGATCTAAGCGTAATACCGATGCTATCGAGATTGCACCCGGTGTGTTGGTGTCGGCACGCTTAAACCAGTATCAGCCGCCGAGTAGTCCTCCGCTTGATATGGTTCGTGACATCGTCGTCGAAGCATGGGTTGTGCAGGCCGCTATGGAAAGGGCGAAGCTTGAGGGTGAGAAATTGATCGAAGCCTTAAATAAGCAACTTTCCAGCTTAGATACAAGCCAATTGAAGTCTGCCGAGCTCTTCAAAAATCAGGCTATTCAGGGCCTTATGCAATCCTTTTCCGAGCCTATGCTGATTGGTCGCGGTCAGCCTGCCGGTCTTGATCAAGCTAGCCTTGTGGCAGCATTTAAGCTGGGTACTCAAGCGAAGCAACGAGTCGGTGGTCTAACGGTTTCGGATCAGGGTTATCGCGTGATTGTGCTCGGAGCGATTATTCCTGCGCCAGAGGACCAGT
>OMIE01000085.1 GCA_900299025.1 Burkholderiaceae bacterium | reverse complement strand
CTGATGCGCTCAAGGGCTCGTGTGTAGGGAAGCTCCCGCGTACCGAAGAGCCGCAGCGCCCTGAAAGCCTGGCTTTTAGACTGTCCTGAAGCTAGGCACTCATGCAGCGCAAGCAGTTGGCGCGCGGCATCTGCAAGTGCCCAAAGCATGAGGGGTGGGGGTTCGGCTTCTGCGTGTAGCGCGTCGAGCATCATTAATGCACGTTTGCGATCGCCAAGAAGACAGCTCGCTTGAAGATCAAACGCACTCCAACGAGCCGCATTGGTCAGGCTCGATTGGGCCATGGCCATATCGATGGTCGATTGCTCGAGCATGGCGAGCTTTTTGATCTCCTGGGCGCAAGCGATCAGATTGCCCTCGGTTCTTGATGCAATTAAGTCAATGACCTCGTCGCTCGCTTGAAGCGACTCGCGTGTGAGTCGATCGCGAATCCAGCCCGCCAGTGCTTGCCTGGGAATGCCTGCTGCTTCAAAGGCCCAGCCCTTGTCTTGAAGATCTCGAAACCAAGCGCTTGTTAGTTGGCTGCGGTCCAACTTGCCACATGAAACCATGACGCAGACTTCGCTGTCAGCCGCTTTGGACCAGTCGCTCAGCCAATCGAGGCATGCCTTGTGGGGTTTGGCGCTAAAGCGCAGTTCGACAAGCTTTGCCGCGGCAAAGAGGTCACGCGATCGGAGCGCACGCTCGAGTTGTTCGAGCTTGAAGGATCGGTCCACTTCGACGACCTCGCGCTCGTTAAAGCCTAGAGGGCGTAGCCAGGCTCGGATGCTGTCAGCCGTCTCGATGTGCACAAGTTGCTCGTCGCCGTGAATCAAGAGCCAGGGAGGTGGTTTCGACCCTCGCAGTCTTGCTTCGATGCTTTGCGCCCTGGATGTCATCACTGGATCTTTAATTGCCATCAGGCACTTCGCAATTGGCGCAAGATCCGCTCAATCACTTCAGCTTGCATATCTCGCTGCAAAAAGCGCTCCTCTTGCTGTTTTGCGCCCTGCAGGACATCGCTCGTTGAAATATCACGATGTAAGAGGATTTCGCTTCGGCTCACTGTTTCAAGCCCTGACTGGTCAATAACCCTGAAGACCACCTTGAATTGCAGACGCACATCGCGAGGTCGTCCTGTTACGGTGAAGCCAATAATCTCTCGCGTTCGCAGCGCTTCGTCGACATAAAGACGTCGTTGAGCTTTCTCCGGGTCGCTTTCAATACGGGTACCACCCAATGAAACAATCGCTCGTCTTAACTCACCGCCGAATTCAGACTGCTTGGGCAAATTAATCCAAATGCTTTCAAAGCGCAGCGCAACTTGTTCACGAAGCTTAAACCCACAGCCCGCTAAGCCCAACCCTGCTGAAAGTCCAAGGCTGATGTATCTCAGGATTTGTCGGCGAGCAGTCAATTGAAGGCTTATCCTTGCTGTCGGGCTGTCATTTGAAGGCTAGTCTGTGACTACGTTGACAAGTCGACCAGGCACCACAATCAACTTGCGAATACTTTGACCGGGTGCAAAGCGCGCAATGGCGTCTTGCTCGTCAATCCAATGACGTGCTCGGTCTTCGATCGCAGATTTGGACGCATCGGCTGCAATCTCAAGGTTGCCTCGCAGCTTGCCATTAATTTGCAGCACCAGGTTGATGGTGTGCTTGACGAGCGCTTTTTCATCAACGCTTGGCCACTTGGCATCGAGTAAGTCGCCTTCAACTGCTTCAAAACCCATCGCTTTCCAAAGTGCAACCGTGATGTGCGGGACTACGGGATACATCACGCGTAACAGGATTGAAAAGCCCTCAGATCGTGCTGCCGCACTCACCGAATCAGGCGCAGCTTCAAGGGTGTTGAGCATTTTCATGCAGGCTGAAACAACCGTGTTGTACTGCCTGCGCTGATAGTCAAAATCTGCCTGCTTAAGCAATTGGTGCATCTCACGCCGCAGATCGGCACTCGTTGAGTCATGCGCGATTTCGCTGGCTTTCATACTTTGATTGGCACTAATTTGCTGCTTTTCCAAGGCCTGCATGCAACTTGCCCAAACCCGTCTTAAGAAGCGGTGAGCTCCCTCCACACCTGCGTCAGACCACTCGAGCGATTGTTCGGGTGGTGATGCAAACATGGTAAACAGTCTTGCGGTATCGGCACCATAACGATCAATTAAATGTTGCGGATCGACACCGTTGTTTTTGCTCTTGGACATTTTCTCAACGCCGCCCAATTGCACCGCTTGATGATCAACGCGCGATTGGGCGCCGATGGGGCGGCCCCGCTCGTCAAAGCTCACTTCAACATCGGCCGGGTTAAACCAAGTCTTGCGGCCTGATTCGTCTTCTCTATAAAAGGTTTCGTTGAGCACCATGCCCTGCGTGAGCAAATTGCTAAAGGGCTCAGAACATGTCACCAGACCCCGGCCGCTAGGGCTCGCGGAACGCTGTTCATCATGGCTCGCGGCACCCTGCCCACCAGGACTTCCAGAATCACTGGCACTTGCTTCTCCAGCATCAAGATCGCGCATGACCTTGGTCCAAAAGCGTGCGTATAACAAATGGAGCACAGCGTGTTCGATGCCCCCAATGTATTGATCCATCGGCATCCAGTAGTCATTGCGCGCATCGACCATCGAGCTTGAGGCGTCGGGTGAGCAATAACGCATGTAATACCACGCGGAATCGATAAAGGTATCCATCGTGTCGGTCTCGCGGCGAGCAGGTTTTTCGCAACGTGGACACTGACAGAGCAAGAAAGGATGGTGCTTGTTGAGCGGATTGCCGCTGCCGTCGGGGATTAAATCGTCTGGCAATACAACCGGTAAATCGCTCTCTGGAACGGGAACGACCCCGCAGTCGTCGCAATGGATCACCGGAATCGGAGTGCCCCAATAGCGTTGTCTTGAAATACCCCAATCGCGCAAACGATATTGAATCTGACGCGCACCAAGTCCTCTTGCCTCAAGATCACTCGCGATGGCATCGATTGCTTGGTCATAAGTTAGATCGTTATATACATCGGAATTAATGCAGCGACCCAGTTGTTTGTTTTCATACCAACTCTGCCACTGCTTTACATCAAAGGTTTCCCCCTCGATGGCAACGACTTGTTTGATAGGCAGCGAAAAGCGCTGAGCAAAGGCAAAGTCGCGTTCATCGTGCGCCGGAACGCCCATGACAGCGCCATCGCCATAGCTCATCAACACATAATTGCCGATCCAAACTGGAATCGGATCGCCTGTGATCGGGTGACTCACGCTCAAACCCGTGTCGCGACCGTCCTTGTCGCGGGTTGCTAGATCAGCTTCCGCAACACCACCTTGCAAGCAATCGTCAATAAACCCTTGTAGTTCGGGGCGCCTTCTTGCGGCCTCGGCCGCAAGTGGGTGTTCAGGTGCCACCGCGACAAAGGTCACGCCCATGATGGTATCGGCGCGTGTTGTAAACACATAAAGTCTTCCGCCTTGAACCCATTGGCCTTGCGCGTCTTCAATGTTGTGCGGAAAGGCAAAACGCAAACCCACGGATTTACCAATCCAATTGCGCTGCATGACCTTGACACGCTCAGGCCAGCCTAAAGGTTCTAGGTCTTGAATTAATTCTTCAGCGTACTGGGTGATGCGCAGGTAATACATCGGTATTTCGCGCTTTTCAACCAGTGCGCCCGATCGCCAGCCGCGACCATCGATGACTTGTTCGTTGGCAAGAACGGTTTGGTCAACAGGATCCCAATTCACCGTACCGGTTTTTAGGTAGGCAATGCCTTTTTGCAGCATTTGCAAAAACAGCCATTGATTCCATCGGTAGTAGTCCGGCGAACAGGTTGCGAC
Organism: Burkholderiaceae bacterium; assembly: GCA_900299025.1. Classification (GTDB taxonomy): domain Bacteria; phylum Pseudomonadota; class Gammaproteobacteria; order Burkholderiales; family Burkholderiaceae_E; genus UBA3064. The sequence continues at coordinate 44,033 of OMIE01000085.1, read as the reverse complement.
TTCTCTTGACCAATCAATCGCAAGCCCCATGGCCTGCATTTGGCCCTTCATGCTCGCGATGTTGTCCCAGGTCCAGCGTGCGGGCGCGAGCTTATTGGCCATGGCGGCGTTTTCGGCTGGTAATCCGAATGCATCCCAACCCATCGGCATCAGGACGTTGTAGCCGGCCATACGCAACTGCCTCGCCATCACATCATTGATGGTGTAGTTACGAACATGACCCATGTGAAGTTTCCCCGAGGGGTAGGGGAGCATCGAGCAGGCGTAATACTTGCCGCGAGGGTACTTGGGGTTGTGTTCGATCACGCGATAAACATCGCGCGATTGCCAGTCGGCTTGTACCTGAGACTCAATGGCATGGGCTTCGTAACGGTCAGAAAACATGCTGGGCTACCGATGGTTAAGCAAAACCCTAGATTATGGCTGATAGGCCGAGTGCTTCAAAAAAGCTGAAGCCCCCCTTCAGTTTTTTAAAAGTGTGGTTTTTCAAAATCCTTAATGAGAGTAATTTCTGGTTTTCGGAATTGTCTTCAGAACGTCAGTTAAGAATGTTCATCGGGTCTGCTGCAAGGCAGGCTACACAGCAACGAGAGGAGAGGAGCCATGGGATTAGACGCGTCAAAAGGCGAGGCAGTACCCGCCGGATCAGCAATACTTCGGGCTATTTCAGTCATCGAAGCCATCTCAACAGCCGATGCGCCGCCGCAATTGGCCGATATCTGCAGGGCAGTCAACCTGCCCAAGCCCACTGTTTTCAGAATCTTAAGTACGCTCGAGCATGCTGGGCTGGTCGGCAGAGAACCGGGCAGCAAGCGGTACACAAGCGCAGGTCGGCTCAACCGTCTTGCCGGGCAGGTTCTTCTTAATTCGCCGCAAAGTGCGGCAAGACATGCGATTTTGGAGGAGTTGGTTGAACAACTCGGTGAAACCTGCAATCTGACAATTCCCAATCTGAATTCGGTGCTTTATCTTGATCGGGTTGAGGTTTCCTGGAACCTGCGCGTGAATCTGGGTGCTGGCAGCCTTGTGCCACTGTACGCCTGCGCAAGCGGTAAGCTCTTTTTGGCCAACATGCCCAAGCGTAGTCGCGAACGTTTACTAAGACTGGCGCCGATGTTGCCGCACACCTCGGCCACGCTTTGCGATCCGGGCAAACTGAGTCTTGAGCTCGAAAAGGTGCGCAAACAGGGCTTTGCTGTCGACGATGAGGAGTACATCCCCGGCATCATCGCGCTTGCCGTTCCTGTACGTGATGGCGATGGCAAGGTGGTTGCCTCGATTTCTGCGCAGGCTCCGACCGGACGCCTAAGAATCGAGCAAGCCATGGAGTTCTTGCCGCAAATGAAGCAGGCTGCCGAATCAATGGCGCAAACCGTCGATTGGTAGCATAAAAAGCGCGACAATCCGGGATGTTCTGACATCCCGGATGTGCACTTTGACGACAGATCTTTTACGCGGACTCAACGAGCAACAACTCGCCGCTGTCACCCTTCCTGCGCAGCATGCGCTGATTCTTGCTGGCGCAGGTAGCGGTAAAACGCGTGTCCTCACCACCCGCATCGCCTGGCTTATCTCAAGCTCGCAGCTGAGCCCGCAAGGCTTGCTCGCTGTCACGTTTACCAACAAAGCCGCGCGCGAAATGCTTACCAGGCTAAGTGCCATGGTGACCATCAACACTAAGGCGATGTGGGTTGGCACCTTCCACGGCCTTTGCAACCGTATGTTGCGTGCCCACTATCGCGATGCCGGCCTACCAGCCAGTTTTCAGATTCTCGATAGCCAGGATCAACTTGCGGCGATCAAGCGCATGCTCAAGGCTTTGCAGGTTGATGAGGACAAGATTCCGCCGCGCAATCTGATGCACTTCATCAACGCATGTAAAGAAAATGGTCAAAGGGCAGCGGCTGTTGAAGCATTTGATGACTACAACCGTCGCTTTGTTGAGCTCTATGCCGCCTATGAGGTGCAGTGTCAGCGCGAGGGTGTGGTTGATTTTGCTGAACTTTTACTACTTAGTTATGAGCTTTTGCAGCGCAACCAGTTATTGCGCGAGCACTATCAGTTGCGCTTTCGTCATATTCTGGTCGATGAGTTTCAAGACACGAACAGTCTCCAATACCGCTGGCTGAAGTTGCTCGCTGGCGCGGGTAATGTGGTGTTTGCCGTGGGCGATGACGATCAGAGCATTTATGGCTTTCGCGGTGCTGACGTTGGCAATATGATGGCTTTTGAGCGTGAATTCAGGGTGGAAAACCTGATCAAGCTTGAGCAAAACTATCGTTCGGCGGGACATATTTTGGACTGTGCGAATGCCTTAATTGCCCATAATCATGCGCGTTTAGGCAAGGATTTATGGACCGACGCGGGCGAAGGCGAGGCGGTACGAGTCCAAGAGCTGGTTTCTGACGCAGGCGAGGCCCAATGGCTTGTCGAGCAAATCAAGGCCATTGTTCGCGACGGTGATCGTCGCTCCGATGTCGCTGTGCTTTATCGTTCCAATGCGCAGTCGCGGGTGATCGAACATGCGCTTTTTTCAGCCAACATCCCTTATCGGGTTTATGGCGGTTTGCGATTTTTTGAGCGCGCGGAAGTCAAGCATGCGCTCGCTTATTTGCGATTAATTGAGCAAGATGATGACGATGGTGCATTTTTGCGGGTGGTGAATTTTCCAACCCGCGGTATCGGTGCCCGATCGCTTGAGCAATTGCAAGATCTGGCAAGCCGACAGTCCACTTCCTTGATGGGTGCCCTCGGTCGCGCTTCATCCTCAGACCTCAGCAGCGCGGCCTTGTCGCGGTTGCGGCAATTCCAACAACTTATTCATAGCCTTCGACAAAGCACAGCAATGATGCCGCTAGCCTATGCGGTCGAACTTGTGATCGAGCAAAGTGGTCTGGCGCAACACTACAGTCTTGAGAAAGAGGGACAGGAACGTTTAGAGAATTTGCAAGAATTGGTCAACGCGGCAGCAAGCTTTGTCATGGAACAAGGATTTCAGCCCGATACGCCCTTAAGTCTTGTGACGCGTAGTCGATCATTGCTCGATGCTGATGGCGCGACCGCCATGCTTACTGGTCCTGCCACGCTAGACGATGGCACGATGGCGCCGATCGCCGAAACCATGAGTCCTTTGGCGGCATTTTTGTCACACGCCTCGCTTGAGGCCGGTGAGCATCAGGCACTGGCTGGCGATGATGCGGTGCAAATGATGACGGTCCATGCGGCGAAAGGTCTTGAGTTTCAGCATGTATTTATTACCGGTTTGGAAGAGGGCTTGTTTCCCCACGAAAACGCCTTATCCGAAGCCCAAGGTCTTGAAGAAGAGCGGCGTCTGATGTACGTAGCGATCACAAGAGCGCGTGAGCGACTTTACTTGTCCTTCGCACAAACACGCATGCTGCACGGCCAAACCCGTTATCACCTGCGCTCGCGTTTTCTGGAAGAGCTTCCCGATCAGCACTTGAAGTGGCTTAGTCCGCGCACCCAACAGCGCTGGGGGCAGTCGGGAGGCGCCATGTTTGGCTCAACATGGGGAGCTTCAGCCTCCGTGTCCTCATTGGGTGTCGAACAAGCTTCGAGACATGAAAGCATTACAACGACCAAATCCTCAGCGCCTGCAATGCGTATCGGGCAGAGCGTTCGCCATGATCGATTCGGTGACGGTGTGGTCGTTAGCCTCGAGGGCAGGGGTGCGGATGCAAGAGCGCAAATTAATTTTGGGCGACAGGGATTAAAGTGGCTTGCGCTTTCGGTGGCTAAACTGCAGCTTCTATAACGAGGCTTCGGTCCGAACCACGCTATCTCTGTAACTTGGCCAATACGAGGCATAGAGTGCGGTCATCAAGATCAAAGACAGAGGGGTGAGCACAATCGATAACAATACCGGTGTATTGGGTGCGAGCCATTTGATCGCTTGAAGCACGAGCGAGGAGGCAAAGGCCATCGCAAACCAGCCCAACATGAAAGCGACATAGGCACCGCGGTTTTGCCAGACGGTAAAGAAACTGTAAAAAAGCGATTGGGCGATCCCAAGGCCGTGCCAGGCGGCGAAGATGGGTGCAAACCAAAGCGCCATTTGTGCGGGTAAATAAAGCGCAGCAAAAATTAGACTCGCCCAAAGCAATTGCTCATCAAGTGCTTGCAATTCAGCGCTATCCATACTTCCTGTCGCCACACGGATTAAGCTCCCGTCATCAACGGTCGCTGCCGCTGCAAGGGCAAGCAATGTTGCCGCAGCATTGATGAATCCGAGTCCAATCAGCCGATTGCGAGCGACCGCGCCATAGTTTCGAAAGCCTGCAAACAGCGTTGAAAGCGGTGGTGCCTGGCCGCGATCTGCCATGCGCACGGCCTCCATCAATCCCACCGAGAGCACTTGCACCATGATGAGCGGGGCTGCTGGTCCAACGACTGGGATCAGCGTGAGCAGCATCAGGGCAAAAAGATAGGCAAGGGTTAGCATGCTTAGCGGGCCAAGACTTTGCCGCACCAAACGCAGTCCCTCAACGATCCAGCGAATGCCCTGCTTGATGGGAACCCGGTTTACTTGCACATTGTTCCTTAGAATTTCAGGGGCATGTCAAGTGATGCTTGATCAACGCGCATCATGCTTTCATGCAAGCTGGCTTGCTGATAATCGCCGCGTCTTGCGACTAAAACCCGTTCAAACTGGCTTGGATCCTTGGGTGTGAGTAGGGTGGCTTCTCGCGGCAGGTGAAGATCAAACAATCGCGACACCCAAAACCTGAAGGCTGCTGCCCGAAGTGCAAGCGGCCAGCCTTCGAGCTCGGCTTTTTGTGGGGCTCTTGTTTTGCAATAAGCATCCAGCAGCGCATGCAAACGAACCGCATCCCAGGCGCCGCTCGCGGCATCGGTGCACCAGTCATTGCAAGTGACTGCAAGGTCAAAGATCCAGGTATCGTCGCCTGCGAAGTAAAAATCGATCATGCCGCCAAGTTGCTCCCCATCAAAGAGCACATTGTCGCGAAAGAGGTCGGCGTGAACGGCTGAACTCGGTAATTCCGCAAAGGCCTTTGATGCCTGAAAGCCTTGCTGGGCCTTTAGTTCGGATTGAAGCAGGTCCCATTGTTGGGGACTGACAAAAGCCTCAAGCAGCGGTACGACCTGCTCCCACCAGGACAGGCCACGCAAATTGGCTTGACGGTTGGGGTAACTTCTTGCGGCAAGATGCATGCGTGCGAGCTGATGGCCAACCGCTGTGCAATGCGCGGCTTGCGGTTGCATATTGGCGCGCCCTGGCAGACAGCTGACAAGGGCGGCAGGCTTTCCGGCGAGGCTGCCGAGTCGATGGCCCAAGCGGTTAGGAATCGGTTTGGGGCAGGCAACGCCATGCGCTGCCAGGTGTGACATCAGATCAATGTAATAGGGCAGTTGATCAGCACTAAGTCGCTCAAACAAGGTCAAAACAAAGCGACCCGCTGTGGTGTCAACAAAAAAATTGCTGTTTTCAATACCCGAGGCAATGCCCTCGAAACTTAGCAACCGGCCAAGATCGAAGTCGCCGAGCCAATGCGCAAGTTGCTGCTGTTCAATCGGTGTGAAAACGGCCATGAGCAATTATCCCGCAATTGGGGATACCTGAAGCTTACAGCGGTCGTTTTGAGCTGAGATAATGATCCCATGATGACTGATCAACACAGCGCCACTGATGTCCCGATGCTACTTCTGGTAGACGGATCAAGCTATCTTTACCGTGCCTTTCACGCCCTACCCGACATGCGTAGCCCGCAGGCCGAACCAACAGGTGCGACTTATGGCATGGTGGCGATGCTGCGCAAGTTGCGATCTGACCTCGCTCTTCATGGGGGCGCGCGCTATGGCGCCGTGGTCTTTGATGCGCCTGGAAAGACTTTTCGCGATGACATTTTTCCAGCGTATAAGGCAAACCGATCGGCCATGCCGCCCGATTTGGCTTTGCAAATCCCAAGGATTCACGAGCTTGTTCGGGCACTCGGTTGGCCTTTGATCATGGTCGAAGGCATCGAGGCCGACGATGTGATTGGCACACTCACCCTACAGGCAAAAGAACACGGCTGGAGCAGTCTGGTTTCAACGGGTGATAAAGATCTTGCCCAACTTGTCGATGGCCAAACCAGGCTCGTCAACACCATGACGCGAGAAGGTGGACGCCCTGAGGTACTTGATGAGGTTGCTGTATTTGCCAAATTTGGCGTACGTCCGGATCAAATCATCGACTTTTTGAGTCTGGTTGGTGATGCCGTTGACAATGTACCTGGGGTCGACAAAGTCGGTCCAAAGACCGCTGCCAAGTGGCTTGCTCAGTATGGCAATCTCGATCAGTTGATGGCGCAAGCTGCCCAAGTTAGCGGGGCGGTGGGCGAAAATTTGCGTAAAGCACTCGACTGGCTACCAACCGCTCGTGATTTAGTCACGGTAAGGCGTGCTTGCGATCTCCCCTCATGGTGTCGTCCAGGCGAGGGCCTTTCACTGGCCCAAGAGCAGGTCGAGGCTTTGCGGGCACTGTTCAAGACTTGCGGATTTAGAACCTGGCTCCGCGAGCTCGAATCGATCGATGGCGATACGGGGGCTTCAACGCTTGGGCTGAGCATCGGCGAACTGCCGCCATCGACCGATGTCACGGAAGTTTCTGCGAGTGCAGCTTTGCCCTTTGATCAAAGCAAGTACGAAACGATACAAAGTATCGCAGCGCTTGATCGCTGGCTCGCTGCGCTAATGGCCAGTGAGGAAGCGGCAGTCGACACCGAGACCAGTGACCTTGACCCCATGCGGGCGGTCATTGTGGGCATTTCGCTTGCGATTTCCCCAAATGAGGCGTGCTACATACCGCTTGCCCATGAAGGTCTTGAGACATCTGGTCAGCTTGATCGCGACCTTGTCCTTGAGCGTTTGCGCGGGTGGCTTTGCTCACCCAGGCACAAGAAACTGGGCCAGCACATTAAATACGACATGCATGTTTTTGAGAACCACGGCATCAAGCTTGCGGGCGTTGCTGAGGATTCTTTGCTTGCTTCTTATGTTCTTGAGGCACACCGCAGTCATGACATGGATTCACTGGCTGAGCGCCATTTGCAGCATCGAACTATTAGTTACGACGATGTGACGGGAAAGGGCGCAGCGAGACTGCCCTTTGCCCAGGTGCCTATTGATCGCGCAAGCGTTTATGCAGCCGAAGATGCGGATGTGACCTATCGACTCTGTCAGCATTTTCGTCCGCGTCTGGCCAAGGAACCCGCGCTTGACTCGATTTACCGTGACATCGAAGTGCCGGTGATGCAGGTCTTGCAAAGGATCGAGCGCCAGGGGGTCATGGTTGACCCAGACAAACTCAGCCGACAAAGCGCGGCTTTGCAAGTGACGATGGGCGAACTGGAGGCGCAGGCTCATCAGGCTGCGCAACGCAGCTTTAATTTGGGTTCGCCCAAACAATTGGGTGAGTTGTTGTTCCAAGAATTAAAACTTCCGGTCCTCAAAAAGACTGCCTCAGGCGCGCCTTCAACCGATGAAGAGGTCTTGGGAAAGCTTGCGGAGGACTATCCATTGCCGCGGCTTGTTTTGCAATGGCGCGGGCTAGCCAAGCTTAAGTCAACCTATACCGATAAGCTCCCAAAAATGATCCATCCTGTCACAGGCAGGGTGCACACAAGCTATAACCAGGCGGTTGCTGTGACAGGGCGTTTGGCCTCGACCGATCCTAATTTGCAAAACATTCCAATCCGTACCGCCGAAGGTCGGCGAATTCGCGAAGCATTTATTGCGCCTTCAGGATTTCGGATTTTGTCTGCCGACTATTCACAGATCGAGCTGCGGATCATGGCGCATATTTCGGCAGACCCTGGATTACTTTCTGCCTTTGCGCGTGGCGAGGATGTTCATCGAGCAACGGCTGCTGAGGTTTTTGCCGTGCCAGTTTCCGAGGTGACGAGCGAACAGAGACGTTATGCCAAAGTAATCAATTTTGGACTGATCTACGGGATGAGCGCTTTTGGCTTGGCGTCAAACCTGGGGATTGATCGTCAGCAGGCGAAGCATTATATCGATCGATATTTTGCACGATATCCTGGTGTGCTCCAGTATATGGAACGAACTCGCCAAGAGGCAAGAGAAATGGGCTACGTACAAACCGTGTTTGGTCGTCGCCTGTGGCTTGCCGAAATTCAATCGCCTAATGGGCCACGCCGCCAGGCGGCCGAACGCGCAGCCATCAATGCACCGATGCAAGGAACCGCTGCCGATCTGATAAAAATGGCGATGATCAGTGTTGATGCCAAACTGCAAGAAAAAGCGATGCGATCGCAGATGATCATGCAGGTCCACGATGAATTGGTTTTTGAAGTGGCCGACGATGAAATCGACGCCTTGACCCAGTTGGTGCGTGATGCCATGTTGAATGTTGCCCAATTGGCTGTGCCACTTGAGGTTGACATTGGCGTGGGTGAAAACTGGGATGAAGCCCACTAGTTTTAAGTACGGCTTTTAATAGCGATAAAACCCTTGAGCTTTAATTGGAGCAAATTGAATGAATGAATCGGCAAGAAGAGATTTTGTCCGCTCAGTGATCGGCGGTAGTGTGATTGCAAGCAGTTATGCTGCTGCGGTGATGCCTGCGGGCGAGCTCTTGGCGCAGATCCAAAAAACAGACAGTCAAGGTCTTAAAGCTGGATCGGTCATGATCCCAGCCTCCGCTGGTTTTCAAATGCCAGCTTATGTTGCGATGCCAGCATCATCGAAGCCTAAGGCGGTGTTACTCGTTGTGCATGAGGTCTGGGGCGTTCATGAGTATATTCAAGATGTTTGCCGACGTTTCGCAAAGCAAGGCTATCTTGCGATCGCCCCAGAACTTTTTATCCGGCATGGTGATGTCAAGGTACTCAAGTCGCCTGCCGAGATTTTTGAGAAGGTCGTCAACAAGGTTGCCGATGAACAGGTCTTTGCGGATTTGGATTCAGCCGCCTTATGGGCCCAGACACAAGGATTCGATGGCTTAAAACTCGGTATCACCGGATTTTGTTGGGGTGGGCGTATCGTTTGGCTATACAGTGCCTATCAAAGCAAGCTCAAGGCTGGCGTTGCCTGGTACGGCAGGCTCACCACAGGTACCAATGCGGTCACACCTCGTCATCCTCTCGATGTGGCCGACAAGCTGCAAGCGCCTGTGCTTGGTCTATACGGCGGGAAAGACGAGGGGATTCCAATGTCGCAGGTCGATGAAATGAAAACCCGCTTGTCTTTTGGAGCGCAAGCCTCTCAGCAATCGGATATCGTCGTTTATCCTGAAGCGCCGCATGCCTTCCATGCCGATTACCGGGCCAGCTACCGTGCCGATGCGGCAGCAGATGGCTGGTCGCGTTGCCTGGCATGGTTCGGCAAGCAGTTATAAAGCTAAATTTATATCTAGTGATACGTTCTTGACTTTATTTCATATAATCGCAGCGACACTGGTTGGAGGTTCATTAAGCACGCTCGCTGCGGGACTGCTTTCCTTGCATGTACTTTCAAGGATCACCCAACGCTTGGTGAGCCTTTCGGCTGGGCTCTTGCTCGGCGCTGCAACCATCGACTTGCTACCCGAAGCGATTGCAAGTGGCGAAGATCCTGAGAAGCTCGGTTGGACACTTGGTCTTGGCTTTTTGGGCTTTTTCTTGCTTGAGAAATTCGCGATTCTCAGGCACGGCCATCATCATGAAGGCGACGGGCACGAGCATCATCATGGTCATGACCAGCATGAGGCAGGTCCTGAAGGCTTACTTATTTTGATCGGTGATTCGCTGCACAATTTTGTGGATGGCGTTTTGATTGCATCGGCCTTCTTGGTTGATCACCGACTCGGATGGATGACCGCATTGGCCGTGGCTGCACACGAAATCCCGCAAGAGATTGGTGATTATATCGTTCTAATCAATGCAGGTTATAGCAGGCGGCGAGCAATCATCTACAACCTTATCTCCGGGCTCGCTGCGGTGGTCGGTGGTATCGCGGGCTGGGCTCTGTTATCAAGCCATCATCAGCTTCTGCCGTACTTAATAACAATTTCGGCGGCTGCATTTATTTACGTGGCACTGGCCGATCTGGTGCCTGACATGCATAAGCAGCGCCAGGCAGCCGAAAGTCTGCTTCAGCTGGTTCTGATCGCCCTCGGCGTTTTAGCCATCATGCTTGCGCATCGTCTCGTGCACCAGCATTAATCGAGTGGACAGCAAGAAGCCTTGGTACTGTCTCCGTGGGTATCGCTTTTCAACAACGCTTACGGTTTGCGCTAAGGACGATCGCCCTTGGCAACGGGTCGCTTGGGGTCAGCACACCATTCGCTCCACGAACCAGGGTGTAGCACCAAATCCCTATCGAGCCCGGCGAGGCGCATTGCAAGCAGGTTATGACAAGCCGATACCCCAGAGCCACACGAATGGACAAGCGCGGCCCCGCCGGAGGCACCTGCGGCAGCCGGTGTATGTTGTGCCTGTGTTGTCATCAGTGAGAGCCATTCTTCACGTAAGACCTCGGCCGGCTTAAAGCGCCCATCGGGTCTTAGGTTTTGGGTGTTCGGTCGGTTGAGTGCGCCGGGAATATGGCCTGCAACAGGGTCAAGTGGCTCGACATCGCCGCGCCAGCGCTCTGCAGCGCGTGCATCGACGATACAGTAACGACCGCTTTCAAGGCTCAATAACAGCGCATCGCTTTCGATGATGGTCTCGAGCGAAGGTCTGCAGCTGAAACTGCCCTGGCTTTGCTGTACGCCCGCAGTACTTGCCTGACTAGTACTGCTTGGATAGCCTGCGTTGACCCATGCAGCGTAGCCGCCGTCGAGTACCTTGACCTCGTCGTGTCCGCACCAGCGCAAAAGCCACCACAACCTTGCGGCATAAACGCTCGCACCGGCATCGTAAACAATGATCAGACTCTCGTTGTTGGTGCCAAGCTGGCGCATGCGCTGAACCAGACTTTCCTGATCAGGAAGCGGGTGACGTCCGCTCCCCGGGCGCTTGGGTCCGGAAAGCGCATCGTGCAAGGCGAAAAAGGCTGCGTTGGGAATATGGCCAGCCTCGTATTGTTGCTGGCCAAGCGACGCATCAAACAAGTCTGATCGACAGTCGATCAGTATGACCTGGTCAATTTGGTTTGCCAGGGCTTCAACGCTGATGAGGTGCTTATCGTGCATCTTGATTCAACTCAGGTAATTGGCGACGAAGTAATTCATGGAAGTGCTGCATGCCGTCTTCCATCGGGCTTTGATAAGGTCCGACCTGGTTGATGCCGCGCTGCATAAGCGCCTTTCGACCAGCATCCATGCGCAAAGCAATCTCGTCGTCTTCGACTGCCGTTTCCATGTAGGCAGCGCGCTCCGCTTCAACAAATTCGCGCTCAAAGTGGACGATTTCTTCAGGGTAGTAAAACTCGACGATATTGGTGGTGTGCTGCGGACTTCGAGGAATCAGGGTGCTCACGACTAGCACGTGCGGGTACCACTCCACCATGATGTTGGGGTAGTAAGTGAGCCAAATGGCACCGAAGGGTGGTGGATTGCCCTGGCGATAGCCCAAGACTTGGTCATGCCAGCGCGCATAGGTCGCAGTTCCTGGCTTGCTCAAGCCTTGATGGACACCAACGGTTTGTACCGAAAACCAAGAGCCGAATTCCCAGGTGAGATCGTCACAAGAAACAAATTGTCCAAGTCCCGGGTGGAAAGGTACAACGTGGTAGTCCTCCAGATAGACCTCGATAAAGGTCTTCCAGTTGTAGGCGCACTCGTGAATCTCGACGTGGTCAAAGCAATAATCTTCAAAGTTGAAGTGCTCGCCAGCTTTCATGCTGGCTAGATCGGCTGCGATGTCACGCCTTCCTTCAAAAAGTAGCCCTTTCCAGTTCTGGATGGGCGTTTTTGGCAGATCCAGGCAGGGCTGCTGGGCAAAGTGAGGCGCACCAAGCAAAGTTCCCTGCAAGTCGTAGGTCCAGCGATGGAGCGGGCAGACAATTTGCTCGACTTTACCGCGCCCTTTGAGCATGATGGCCTGTCGGTGGCGGCACACATTGGAGAGGCATTCGATGCCTTGCTGGTTGTGGACAAGAACGCGACCTTCCCCCTCGGCGGGGAGCGCGAAGTAATCGCCTTGCTCGGGAACCATCAGTTCATGGCCAAGGTAAGAAGGCCCGGCTTTGAATAGCCGTTCAACTTCGAGTTGAAACAGCCCGGTATCGAAGTAAGCCGATACCGGCAGCTGTGTCGCCGGACGCTTTAAGGCGCCGATCTGTCCAGGTGCTGACATGTGCACGCTCCATCAAGGATGTCCCAAAGCTCCGGCGTGATATCGCTTCGAATCGTGACAAAGCGAACACTCCCGAAACCCCCTCTGACAGTAGGGGCGCCAAGCATACCCCAAGAGGCGTAGAATCCAATGCGACCATGCCAAAGAGTCGACCATCTCGTGAATTAGCGCCACTCGAGCCAAGCCCAAAATCATGGGAAGAGGCTAGCGAGGCGCTCGAGGCATTGGTGAGGCGCATGGAATCGGGCAGTCTTAGCCTGGAGGAGTCGATTAAGGCATACCGAGAGGGAGTGGCCCTTGTGCAGTGGTCACGTCAAACCCTGGCATCCGCCCAACAACAAGTCCGGGTTCTTGAGGAAGACATGCTCAAACCTTTCTCGCCCGAGGCAGACGGCCTTTCTTAGCCTTATGCCCTGCACCGATTTTCGAGCGTGGATGCAGGCCGGCCTCGAGGCGATCGAGTCTGCAATCAACGAAGCGCTACCCACACAAGCGCCAAGCGAACCACTACGACGCTTGGGCAGTCTTGAGGCCACGCCGCTTTTTGAAGCGCTGGCCTACGCAAGTCTAGGCGGTGGAAAGCGGGTTCGAGGACTTTTATGCCTTGCAAGCGGCGAGGCTTTGGCGGCCGATCGTAAAGCCTGTATGCAGGCTGCAGTAGCCCTTGAGTTGATTCATGCTTACTCCTTGGTTCACGACGATATGCCCTGTATGGACAACGATGTGCTGCGCCGAGGCAAACCGACGGTTCACATAGCTTACGGCGAGGCCACAGCCATGCTCGTCGGCGATGGTCTGCAAGCGCTCGCCTTTGAAGTGCTGTCCGGCATCCATCAATCCGGTTTGCCTTCGCAGCAATGTCTAGAAGCGGTAAGTGCACTTGCCAGGGCAAGCGGTCCGCTAGGCATGGTCGGCGGGCAGGCCATTGATCTCGCGGTTGTTGGTGCCACTGCGTCATGCATCGATTTACAGCAATTGCGATCGATGCATGAGTTAAAAACAGGGGCCTTGCTGAGAGCCAGTGTGCAACTTGGTATTTGTTGTCGGCAAAAGCAAAGACTCGACCCTAAGGTAGAAGCGCTACTGAATCAGTTCGCTGCGCATCTTGGCCTGGCTTTTCAAGTGATTGATGACGTATTGGATGAATCGGCAAGCACCGAAGTGCTCGGCAAAACCGCAGGCAAGGATAAGGCGCAGCAAAAGCCAACCTATGTTTCCTTGATGGGACTCACGGCAGCAGGCGATTTTGCCCAAGACTTACACCGGCAAGCGCTTGAATGCCTGGCGCAGGCTGCCAGGCTTGATCCGAGTTTGCATCGTGAGGGCATTGATCATTTGGCAGGCCTTGCCGATCTTATTGTGTTGCGTCAGCACTAAATAATGATGTTTATTTGCGCCACCACCCAGGGCGATATCAACGATGCCCACTAATAGCTTACTTGAATCGATCGATTCGCCCAGCGATCTTCGGCAGCTCAAGCGTGGCCAACTGCCAAGGCTTGCCGATGAATTACGCGCTTTTGTACTTGATTCTGTATCTAAGACCGGCGGGCATCTTGCTGCAAATCTTGGAACGGTCGAACTTGCCGTCGCTTTACATTTTGTCTTTGACACGCCACGAGATCGGCTTGTTTGGGACGTTGGGCACCAAGCCTATCCTCACAAGATTCTTACAGGTCGTCGTGAGGCGATGCAAACCCTGAAACAATTGGGTGGATTGTCTGGCTTTCCAAAACGTTCCGAATCCGAATACGATACCTTTGGCACCGGCCATTCGTCAACTTCCATTTCGGCAGCGCTTGGCATGGCGCTTGCCTCAAGAGCAAAGGGCGAGCATCTCGGCTCACATCGTCGCAGGCATGTCGCTGTGATCGGCGATGGCGCGATGAGTGCTGGTATGGCTTTTGAAGCGCTCAATAATGCAGGTGTGTATCAGGACCTTGATTTACTTGTGGTTCTAAACGATAACGATATGTCGATTTCGCCGGCGGTTGGTGCTTTGAATCGTTATCTTGCACGACTGATGTCTGGGCGCTTCTACGCCAAGGCAAAAGACATGGGCAAGGCCATGTTAGCTAGGATGCCTGAAGTGCTCGATTTCGCACGCCGGGTCGAGGAGCATGCAAAGGGGATGGTGGTGCCTGGCACCATGTTCGAAGAGTTTGGTTTTAATTACGTTGGCCCGATCGATGGCCATGATCTTGATTCGCTCATCCCGACTTTGCAAAACATGCGCCAGCTAAAGGGTCCGCAGTTTTTGCATATTGTCACGCGAAAAGGTAAGGGCTATCAGCTGGCTGAACAAGATCCAGTGCTTTATCACGGGCCAGGCAAGTTTGATCCGCTTCAAGGGATTGTTCCAAGCACCAAGCAGAGCAAACCGACTTATACCCAGATTTTTTCGGATTGGATTTGTGATCAGGCAAGCCTGGACCCGCGTTTGCTCGCCATCACACCCGCGATGCGCGAAGGTTCGGGGCTGGTCGAATTTGAAAAGCGATTTCCTGATCGCTACTTTGATGTAGGGATTGCTGAACAACATGCGGTGACCTTCGCTGCAGGTCTTGCCTGTGAAGGCATGAAGCCTGTGCTTGCGATTTACTCAACCTTTTTACAGCGCGGCTACGACCAGTTGATTCACGACGTCGCGTTGCAAAATTTACCCATACTTTTTGCACTCGATCGCGCTGGCCTCGTGGGAGCCGATGGCGCAACCCATGCAGGTGCCTACGATATCGCTTATTTGCGCTGCATCCCCAATTTGGTTGTCATGACGCCTTCCGATGAGGATGAGTGCCGGCAAATGCTGCACACTGGCTTTATGCACCAGGGACCTGTTGCTGTGCGCTACCCTCGCGGTAGCGGCCCTGGGACTGAAGCTCGGGCGAGCATGCAAGCGCTGGCGATTGGTCGCGCCCGAGTGCTTCGCGAAGGTGCCTCGCTTGCCATCCTTGCCTTTGGTTCGATGGTGCATGCATGTAAAGCGGTCGCTGAGCGGCTTAATCTGAGTTTGGTTGACATGCGGTTTGTGAAGCCGATCGATAGGGAATTGCTACAGCAACTTGCAAAGAGCCACCAGGGATTTGTCACGGTTGAGGAGCATGTGATTTCAGGCGGTGCGGGTAGTGCGGTGGCCGAAGCTCTGCTCGGCCTGTCGATCGATCGACCCTTGCTGATGCTGGGGCTGCCCGACCGTTTTATTGATCATGGCGAGCATCAGCAATTGCTTGCACTTGAAGGGCTTAACAGCGAGGGCATCGAGGCTTCGATCCTGAAGCGATTCTCGAGCCTACTTTCACCAAGGTCTCCGCGGCTTGTCGCTCAACCGATGCGTTAGACTTGATCGTTCTATGAATACACGTGACCTTAAGCATGATTCGACGATCCCTGATGTGCAGGCTTATCGCGATCAGCGCAATTTAGCGATCCAACGCGTTGGGGTTCGTGGGCTTCGCTATCCCCTGCGTTGGCGGGCAGGCGATGGTGAGCAGCACACAGTCATGCAGGCATCACTTGATGTCGCACTGCCTGCCGACCAAAAGGGTACACATATGTCCCGCTTCGTTGCCCTCCTTGAGGGCTTGGGGCAGGGGCCTGCGCTTGATGTTGCCGGCATGCTCACGTTGCATCATGCGATGCTCGATCGCTTACAAGCGCTAGAAGGGCAGATTGAGTTTCAATTTCCGCTTTTCTTGAAAAAAATAGCGCCGGTGTCTGGTGTGGAAAGCCTACTTGATTATCAGATCGATGTAAAAACTCGTGGTAGCCATGAACAGGCCCACTGTGAGCTTTCGGTTACTGCTCCTGTCACAAGCCTATGCCCTTGTTCAAAAGAGGTATCGGCCTATGGTGCCCACAACCAGCGTTCGCATTTACAACTCGAAGCAAGACTGAATAATGCTCGACTTGGTGATTTTTCTCCCGAAGTGTTGATTGCAATTGCCGAGTCGCAGGCCTCAAGCGAGGTTTATGGGTTGCTCAAGCGAGTGGATGAAAAGCACGTTACCGAACGCGCCTACGACAATCCAAAGTTTGTCGAAGACCTCGTCCGAGATGTTGCCGCGGCGCTTTTTGCGTCCAAGGATCGCTACGGTGTGAGCGCATTTTGTGTGCGTGCCGAAAACTTTGAATCGATCCACAATCACTCGGCATGGGCTGAGTTGCGTTCATCGAATTGGTAGGGGCTCAAGCTTAGTCTGCGTTCACCAAGATGAATCTGCGCTTGCTACATGCAGCAAGCGCTCACCAAGCTAAATCTGCGTT
This sequence comes from Burkholderiaceae bacterium, assembly GCA_900299025.1. Taxonomy (GTDB): domain Bacteria; phylum Pseudomonadota; class Gammaproteobacteria; order Burkholderiales; family Burkholderiaceae_E; genus UBA3064. Next base: position 27,510 of record OMIE01000085.1, on the reverse strand, counting down.
CACTACACGAAGCAATCGCTCGATTGTTTTAATCGACCCGTGCCAAGCGCCTATTCTTTTTTAGTCTCGGAAATTGTTATAGTCCAAAGGAAGGTCTTGCACCTCTTTTTTCAAGAGCGCAATCGCCGCTTGTAAATCATCGCGTTTTGAGCCGCTCACGCGAACGCTTTCTCCTTGGATGCTCGCCTGAACTTTGATTTTGCTGTCCTTGATCAAGCGGACGATTCTCTTCGCGTCATCGCTTGCCACGCCCTTTCGAACGGTTATGACTTGCTTCACCTTATCGCCGCCGATTTTTTGTATATCGCCGCTATCCAAAAAGCGGACATCGAGCTGTCGTTTGGCACATTTTGACCAGAGTACATCGCGCACCTGAGAGAGTTTAAAGTCGTCGTCTGCAAAGGCACTAAGTTCAAGATCTTTGAGTTCGATGCGTGCGTCAGATCCCTTAAAGTCGAATCGAGTACTGATCTCTTTATTAGATTGTTCAACAGCATTTTTAACTTCAACCATGTTGGCTTCACATACGACATCAAACGATGGCATGGTTCAACTCCTTTTATATACCGATATATTTTTCAAAAAACATGGCTTGACCCATTTGGGGATCGAGCTGGTAGGGCTTAAATCCTGCTTTGAGATATGCACCTACTGCTGCTTGGTTGCCTTGGAGCACTTCGAGCGTTATTTTGCAGCATCCTTCACTAATCGCTGCAGTCTCAACATGTTCAAGCAAGGCCGTCCCTATGCCTTGGTGCTGTGCCTGAGGGTGAACGCAGATATCGTGGATATTTAAGAGCAATTTCGCCCGAAAACTCGAGACCCCTAAAAAGGCATTGACCAGACCCAGGGCTTCCTCGTTTCGATAAGCAAGCCAGCCGCGATAGTGCGATTGGCTCGCCAGCAATGGGCCTATATGTTGCTTGACATGAGGCTCGAGGCCATAGCCTCGCCCGCTTGGTCCACTGGCATAACGGTCGAGTAATTCGACGAGGTCGGCTTCGTGCTTTGCATGATTAAAGTCAATGGAAACGATAGTTATTGATTGCATTTCAATGAGAAATATAAGGGATGAGCGAGCAGTGAAGCGTGGAGGAGATGTAAGAGATATGGGCGATACGGGCTATATGGACGATAAGGGCGATATGCGTGATACTTTTTACTAAGGTTCGAAGCGGTACCCAACGCCCTTGACGGTTTGTATGTGTAGGGGTGCCTCCACGGAATCGCCAATCTTACGCCGCAAGCGCAAAATGTGGTTGTTGACCGCTTGTTCATAGCCCACATAATCACGGCCCCAGGCTGCGTCAAGCAACTGTGCTCGACTAAAAACCCGCTGTGGTTGGCTCATAAAGCAATGTAGCAATCGAAATTCGATGGTCGTAAGTTCTAGTAATTGACCGTCAAGTTCAACGCGGTGGCGTTCTGTGTCAAGCATCAAGCGACCAGCACGAATTTGCCTCGTCGTGGCCGCTTGATTGTCCTTCTCTGTTGTCAAAGCTTTTGAGCTCGGGTTTCCCGGTTGAAGCCCGACCTGCCGCCTGCGTTGAACCGCCCGAATACGCGCTAATAACTCCCGAGCACTAAAGGGCTTGACCAGGAAGTCATCTGCACCGAGCTCGAGGCAAAGTACGCGGTCAAGTTCGTCCTCACTTCCAGAAATCATAATCACGGTTGCTTGAATATCCTCGCCACGCATCCACTTTAGGAGTTCAACGCCGTCAAGCAAGGGTAGATTCATATCGAGTAACACAACGCTAGGCCGCTCAGTGCTGAGAAAGCGCTTGGCCTGGAGACCGTCTTCAAACTCGATTACTTCCAAGTGTCGATTTCGCAGCTGGGCTGCAAGCAATTGCCTGAAGTCCTTCAAGTCCTCGACCAACATAATTCGGTTGTCCTCTTGCATGCGACCAATGTTGCGGTCAAGCCCTTGTTTCGGTCAAGCCCAGGTTGTCGGTGTGCCGCTTTGCATCGCGGTGATTCGGCGGTGATTAGAAAGTGATCGAAATGCGATCAAGAAGTGTTGGCAGCGTGAGGCTTTGGAGACCTTGGATGATCAGCATGGCTGCTTCATTCAACCCAGGGAGCCTAAACATGCAAGCACCAAGCAGCAACTTAGTAAGTATCAAGCGGACAAAGCGCGCGAGACATTCACCGCAAGCCGCTTCAAGGCATGGCCTTGGACGCGCTACTTCCAAAGTACCACGCACCGCAGATCAGTCCGATGTCATCGATCGCCAAGAAGCGAGCACAGCCTCGGCCAGCGATGCCATCAGTGATGCCCAGATCTTCATCGGCACTGATACCGGTGGCTACAAAGGCGCATTGACGGATGCCGATAACGATCCTGAAGCCAGCATCGATAACGATGCTGATGCCGAAGCCTACATCGACACGGATGTCCAATCCTACATCGATGGGGATGACCAAGCCGACATCGGTGTGGACGTCCAAGCCTGCATCGACGCTGATCCTGTTGCCTGTATCGATGCGGATGCAGATGGCCATACCTTCACAGAGAGGCAGGCCGACGCAGCTTCGGATGCCGATCCCCAGCCCCAGACAGATAGCGAATCAGAAGTCCAATCCCAAGCTGTGCTTCCGCCTGCTGTGGATATCAGCCATGAGTTCTACCCCGCCCGCCTCGAAGAACATCGCAAGGCATTGATGCGGATGGCAAGGCTGCGGGTGCGCAGCCACGAGTGGGCAGAGGATGCGGTCCAGGAAGCTCTCATTGCCGCTTACCAGAGCAGGGCAAGCTACCGAGGCCGGGGTTCGGTCCGCTCTTGGCTGCGCGGTATTCTCGATCACAAAATCCACGATCGCTTTCGCGCCGAATGCCATTACACGCATGCGGACTGGATCGACGATGACTCAGCATCTGCCGAGGAACAGCTCGATTGGGCGGCTCGCTGTGGTGTGATGGGCGTCCGTGCCCACGAGGATCCGATGGAGATTTGCTCAAGGCGACAGCGACTCAATCGCGTCGCAAAGGGCCTTAGCGAGATGGCGCCCGGTATGCGTGAAGCCTTTGTGATGCAGGTTGTTGAAGACCGTCCGTCCTTAGAGGTGGCAAATCGTCTCGGTATCAGCGAGAACAATTGCTGGATTAGAGTTCACCGCGCTCGCAAACGGCTTCTGATGCAGCGTGAGGACTAAACTCGGTGCAAATGCTTCGTTGATTTGGGAGTTAACCATGCGGTATCGCCGACTCGGATCGAGCAATCTGAAGGTTTCTGAACTTTGTCTTGGCACGATGATGTTTGCCGATCAAACAGATGCGAGCGAGGCGGCGTCGATACTGGCAGCCGCGAGTGAGCAGGGCGTTAACTTCATCGATACTGCCGATGTATACAGCAAGGGTGCTTGCGAGACGATGCTCGGTGAGCTTTTGGCAGGGCAGCGCGATCGTTGGATCCTTGCGAGTAAGCTCGGCAATGCGATGTCCGATGACCCAAACCATCGTGCTTACTCGCGACGCTGGATGATGCGCGCGCTGGACGATTCCTTGCGTCGTCTCAAAACGGATCACTTGGATATTTGGTACTTGCATCGGGACTGGGACGACACAAACTGGCCCGAGACTCTGGCGACGATTGACGATGTAATGCGCGCTGGCAAGATCCACTATTGGGCTGTATCCAACATGCGCGGCTGGCGGATTGCACAACTTGTTGCACTTTGCGATCAGATGTCAGTGCCGCGCCCCAGTCTTTGTCAGCCTTACTACAATTTGCTCAACCGGGTTCCTGAAGTCGAGATCCTCCCCGCTTGTGAGGCGTTTGGTCTTGGCGTCGTTCCTTACAGTCCGATTGCCCGTGGCGTACTGAGTGGCAAGTATCAGCCTGGGGTGCAGCCTGCTGCAGAAACTAGAGCAGGACGGCTTGATCGTAGAATGATGCAGACTGAATGGCGCGAGGAGTCATTGCAGGTTGCACAAAGACTGGCAGCTCATTGTGCTGAGAAGTCGTGCAGCCTCGTTGCCTTTGCGGTTCAATGGTTACTGGCAAACCAAATCGTGAGTTCAGTGATCGCCGGGCCTCGAACGCTTAAACAATGGAACGATTATTTACCTGCGATCCATTTGTCATGGAACGACGATGACGAGCAACTCGTCGATTCACTCGTAGCACCAGGGCATCCTTCCACGCCTGGGTACTCAGATCCCCAATACCCCTTTTACGGACGCAGGCCTAAAACCAATGCCTAGGTATCCGGCTGTTTAAGCAGAGCTCGGGCTTTAAGGTCCGATGTAAAGTCGGACGTGGAGCGGTCGGGCGGGCCTAGCTGTCAAGACGTCCAAGTAAAAGATATTCCATGAGCGCCTTCTGAATATGGAGGCGATTTTCCGCTTCGTCCCAGACAACCGACTGTGGGCCGTCAATGACATCAGCACTCACTTCTTCCCCACGGTGGGCAGGCAGGCAATGCATGAACATCGCATCGGGCCTTGCAACAGCCATCATTTCCGCATCGACTCGCCAGTCGGCAAATGCTTGCTTTCGAACGTCGTCTTCCGTCTCAAAGCCCATCGAGGTCCACACATCGGTACAGACAAGATCGGCATCCTTGGCAGCCTGCATAGGATCATCGAAGTGCTTGTACGCACTAGCCTTGACACCTGCGAGCGAGGCGTCAATGGCATAACCAGGCGGTGTCGAAATGTGTAGGCTGAAGTCGAGTAGTTCAGCCGCTTGCGCCCATGTATTTGCCATATTGTTGCCATCGCCAATCCATGCAACGCTTGCACCCTTGATGCTTCCACGCTTCTCCACCCAGGTGAAAATGTCGGCTAAAACCTGGCAGGGGTGAAACTCATTGGTGAGCCCATTGATGACCGGTACTCTTGACCGAGAGGCGAATCGTTCGATGATTGATTGCTCGTAGGTTCGAATCATCACGATGTCGCACATGCGCGAAATCACTTCGCCCGCGTCTTCAACCGGTTCTCCGCGACCCAGTTGCGAATCTCGAGTGTTGAGATAAATTGCAGCACCGCCCAGTTGATGCATGCCTGCCTCGAAAGAAAGGCGGGTTCTGGTACTAGCCTTCTCGAAAATCATGACTAAAGTTCTATCACTCAGTACGTGATGAGGGTCATATCGTTTAAATTTTTCTTTGATTAAGGCGGTTCGCGAAAATAAGTATTGCAACTCGTCGACACTGAGATCGTTGAATTGCAAAAAGTGCTTGATGGCATGGGCCATGGAAACTACTCCTCGTTTCGGCTCAGTGATTTGCTTGCAGGTGCTGCCTTATAAGTGGCAGCAGACGCTCGAGCAGATAGTCAACATCGCGTTGATCGAAGATTAAGGGGGGGAGCAAACGCACAACGGTGTCAGCAGTCACGTTAAATACGATGCCTTGTTCAAGCCCTTGCTTCACAAGGACTCCCGCGGGCCTGTCGAGCTCGATGCCAAGCATCAGCCCTCGGCCGCGTATGTCGATCACCGATTGCTGACCAGAAAGCCCGTCGCTGAGGCGTTCGTGCAAATAAGCACCAACCCGCTGAACATGCTCGAGCAAGCCCTCATTTTCAATCGTTTGCAGGGTTGTGAGCGCAGCGCGCATCGCAAGCGGGTTGCCGCCAAAGGTCGTGCCATGGTTGCCGGGCTTGAAGGTTTCTGCTGCGACGCCACGTGCAACCACTGCACCCACAGGAACACCGGAGGCAAGACCTTTCGCAAGTGGCATAACGTCCGGAACAATTTCAGCCCATTGATGCGCAAACCACCTACCAGTTCGGCCCAGGCCGCATTGCACCTCATCGATCATCAGCAGCCATCCCTGGCGATCACAGATCTGGCGCAAACCCTTTAGGTAATCAAGTCTTGCGGGGTTGATGCCACCTTCACCCTGGATTGCCTCAATAAAAATTGCGCAAACCTTCGGCCTGTCGCGGGCAATTTGTTCGATAGCGCCAAGATCATTGAGCGGGGCCCGGACAAATCCCTCAACCAGCGGTTCAAAACCCTTTTGGACTTTCTCATTGCCGGTTGCTGACAAAGTGGCAAGCGAGCGTCCGTGAAAAGCTTTTTCATAGACGACAATCTCGGGTCGGTCAATGCCGCGGTTGTGTCCGTAAAGCCTCGCAATTTTTATAGCTGCTTCGTTAGCCTCTAATCCTGAGTTACAGAAAAAAGCATTATCCATCCCCGAGATACGGGTCAAGAAGCTTGCTACCTCATGTTGCAATGGAATTCTAAAAAGATTAGAGCTATGGATAATCTTGTTGATTTGATCGCTGAGTGCGGCGACCAAACCCGCGTGCGCATGCCCAAGCGTGTTGACGGCGATACCCGATAAAGCGTCGAGATAACGTCGTCCCTGCTCATCGTAAAGCCAAACACCTTTGCCGTAAGCAAAAGCTATGGGTAACTGTGCATAGGTCGTCATCAGGGCGGATGCTTGGCTCATGGTGTCTTGCGCCTCGGTTGCGGCGTCCAGAAATTGTTGTGTAAAGCTCGCATTCTATAATCGCGGCATGTGTCAGGCTGATGATCGTTGAATGTTTCCACTTGAAACCAAGCCCTCGTTCCACATCTTGGGACTCACTCGGGACCAACGTGTTTTTCGGCCTTCTGACTGGGCAGAACGACTCGCGGGCATCATGGCCCAATTTCGCGACGACCAAGGATCGCCAAGAGACCGTGCCGTATCCATGGCATCGGGCCCAAGTACAGCTTACTCTTCGCTGGTCCTACCAGTTTTTGTCCCGCATCCGAGGCAAGCACAAGCAGCTTCAGGCCAAGTTGCTAGCTTGCGGGCTGTACTCGTAAGCGGAAGGCTCTATGGCGTTGAGCCTTTAGCCTATGAGTTTTTGCAGCAATTCGCCATCGACAACGACCTAATTACCCAAACCCTCGACGGGCAGGTCGCCTGATCACTTGACGCGGTTACGGTATTCGCCAGTACGCGTGTCGATCTCGATTTTGTCGCCGATCTCAACGAAGGCAGGCACTTGCACTTCAAATCCCGTGGGCTTTACGCGTGCTGGCTTCATGACCTTGCCTGAGGTATCACCGCGTACTGCAGGCTCGGTGTATTCAACCTCGCGTACTAAGCCGGTTGGCAGCTCGACAGAAATCGCACGTCCGTTGTAAAAAATGACTTCACACGGCATGGCATCGTCGAGGTAGTTTAAGGCGTCGCCCATGCTGTCTGCTTCGACTTCGAACTGATTGTATTCAGCGTCCATAAAGACATACATCGGGTCAGCGAAGTATGAGTAGGTGACCTCTTTCTTTTCAAGGACTAAAACCTCCATCTTTTCGTCGGCTTTAAAGACGGTTTCGGTCCCGGAATTGTTCAAGAGATTTTTAAGTTTCATCTTGACCACAGCAGCGTTACGGCCCGATTTGTTGTACTCCGCACGCAAGACCACCATCGGGTCTTTGCCCATCATGATGACGTTGCCAGTGCGAATTTCCTGCGCGATTTTCATGGTGACACCCAAAGATTAGCTCAGCAAAGCCTTTCATTATAAGCGTTCAGCGCGCTGCGATGCTTGTCAATCATGTGACAAAGACCTTGGTCGAGCCTTGGCAGTCGGTTGCAATAAGCGGCCCAGGCTTGGGCCATTTTCTGCCAGCTCCCTAACTCCCGGCATAAATCAGCAAAGCCTTTTGAGTCGAGCTCCTCACCTAGTCCCCAGGCAAGTTGTGCATCGCGCCACAAAGGCCAGTGCTGATATACGCGCAGTTGCTCAGACATGATGTTGAGAAGCGATTGGATTTTTGCGCGCATGGTCTCAAGCTCTTGGGGGTAGGGCTGCCAAAGCCATGGGATACCGCTTCTCATCGCTTGCACCCAACTGTCCTCGCCGCGAACAAAGAGTAGCTCACAGCTCAACATGGTGTGATCCCAGGCTGTCTGAGTGCAGGGGGCGAGCGTCTTGAATTGGATCCGCGCTATGCCGAGTTCGTCAGCCGGTTCACTCGATGTTGGCGTACCGCAAGTTGCTGGCATTTCTGTCTGCCAATCGTTGGCTAGGTCCTCCGTGGTCGAGAGGTCAATTGGGAGGCTTAGCGCGTGCAGCCAACTCATCAGTGGTGCATGTTTATAGACATAGGCAAAGACCCGAAGTGCTGATGTTTCGGCTTGGCTTGGTGGCAACAAAGCAGGTGGGTCACCAGGCAAACCACCAGTTTTTTCGCCGAAACCCGGGAAGTAGAATTGTTGGATGAGTCCATCGGGCTTGTAAGAACTGAGTCCATGAAAGTCCTCGACCCAGGGCTCTGCGGTCAAATAGTCCAGGTGAACCCACAAGGTCTTGGGCAGGGCGAGGTTCTTGTCTTGAAGCTCAAGCTGGCGCCTCACGCCAAGCGGCAGGTCGCAACCAAAAGCGCAGAGGATCACCTCCGGCACATGCTCAAAGCATGCCTCGTCGGTGGGCCAGGCATGCCATTCAACCCGGTCGACCTGCGGGTCGATGAGCAACCGAGCCTTGTCAGCCTGATTGCAGAAGATGCGCAGATCCCAATCGGCTAACGCCTTTAGCGATCGCGCTAAGCGCAGACAAACGCCGATATCGCCCAGGTGGTCGATGACCTGGCAAAACATGAAAACCTTGAGCTTTTTCAAGCGTACTGCTCAAGGCTCATGTTCAGTGCCTTTGGCCGATCCGAACAAAGCGTCGAGTTGTGCGCGGGCACCAGCTTTGCTGACCGAAGCTGCTTTGCTCTCAGGGTATTCCTCGGCAATTCGGTCTTCCCAGTAACTCGCGGGATTGGGTGAAGCGCAAAGTCGCTCCCAAACGGCACCGGGTACGGCGCGGTAGACGCGGATGTTGCCGTTATTGAAACTGAGTTCGAGTTGTTTTTCGCTAGGGTCGTAGCGCGCTTCGCGAATCGCCCCGCTGCTGAAACGCTTTTGCGGCATGAATGAAACTCCTAGGGTTTTTCCAGCCTTGCTTTGACTTGAGCTCGGGCATGATGTGGGAAGGAGGAACGACAATATGTTATCAATCATCGAAAGTCTTGCCCTACTTCGTGAAGCGAAGACCACTAGCGTTGACTTGATCGCGAAAGCGAAAGAAGCTGCTCAAAATCACGCCGTATTAAACGCAATCGCTTGGGTCGATTGGGAGCTCGCAGAGCAAACCGCAAAGACCATGGACGATCAGCGGCGAGCATCGGCTGGTGGCAGTGAAATTCCCTTGGGGCCCTTACACGGCATTCCCATAACGATCAAAGATTTGTATCAAGTTAGAGGCACGCCCATGCGCGCTGGCACCCGTGCAGCCCTACCCGAGCTTGGTATGGATGAGGCCACGGCGGTGAATCGTTTGCGTGAAGCAGGTGCCTTGATTCTTGCCAAAACCAACATGCATGAAATTGCGCTCGGTGCGACGGGCGAAAACCCATGGACGGGCGATGTCTTGAATCCCTTTGCTCATGCACATCAAGCCGGTGGTTCGTCGAGTGGTGCAGGCGCTGCAACCGCCGTTGGGATTGGTTTGGCCGGACTTGGCTCCGATACCGGGGGCTCGGTGCGCATCCCGGCTGCGTTTTGCGGTCTCGCGGGCTTTAAGCCGAGTTTTGGCGCCATTCCATTGGCCGGTGCGCTGCATTTGAGTTGGACCTGCGATCACGCGGGCCCACTTGCCAAGACGACTGCCGATTGCGCCTTGCTCTACGAGGTCATGTCGCAGCGTAGTGCTGCACATGGTGCTGTTGGGCGAGCGCCTTGTTTTGGAATTCCGCAAGACTGGCTCGCACCGCGACTTGCCGAAGATGTATCGCAAGCCTTCGAGCGGCAAGTGGCAGGGCTGCGCGCGCAGGGGGCGGAAATCCGCGAGGTCAAACTGAAATCGGTGCTTGATCGCGCCTGGGCTTGCTATAGCGCGATCGTAAGACCGGAGGCGGCTTGGATCCATCGGTCTGTTCTCGCCCACGGCGGTGAGGGGTTTTCCGAATCGGTGCTCACCCCGATGAAACTTGGCGAACAAATGTCGGCATTGCAGTATGTCGATGCGATGCAAGAACGCGAGGCTGTTCGGCGCGACTTACACGCCTGTCTTGCTGACTTAGATGCCCTCATCATGCCCACAACCGCGGTTGCGCCACCGCGTCGCGGTCAAACCACCGTGTCAGTGGCCGGGGGAACCATGCCAGTGCGCGATGCCGTCCTGGGCCAGACAGCGGCCTTTAGCATGGTGGGTTTGCCCACCTTAACCATTCCGTTTGCTCGAAGCGGCGTATTGCCGCTCGGTCTGCAAATCGTGGGACGCGCGCAGGCCGATGCGCTTGTGATTGCACTCGGCCGTTGGCTCGAATCCCAGGGCGTTGGCTTACCGGACTAGCATCAGCAAATCATGTGTTGGCCGATCGTGCATCGGCCAACACTGAATCCGCCGATAAAGCGTGGCCCGACACTCATTAACGAGGCGCCATCCGGATTGCACCGTCTAGCCGGATGGTTTCGCCATTTAGCATGCAATTTTCCACAATGTGTCTGGCCATTTGCGCGTATTCATCGGGTCGCCCAAGGCGTGGCGGGAAGGGGACCTGACGGCCAAGCGATGCCTTAGCGTCTTCAGGCAAGGCAGCGAGCAGCGGTGTTTCGAAGAGCCCAGGCGCAATCGTCACCACACGAATACCGTCTCGCGATAAATCGCGTGCAATTGGCAAGGTCATCCCGACAATGCCACCCTTGGAGGCCGAGTAGGCGGCTTGCCCGATCTGACCGTCATAGGCCGCAACCGAAGCGGTGTTAATAATCACGCCGCGTTCGCCTTCGGCATTGGGTGTATTGCTCACCATGGCAGCAGCGGCCAGGCGAAGCATATTAAAACTTCCAATCAGGTTGGCGTTGACGACACGAATGAAATGATCAAGCGGATGCGCGCCGTCTTTGCCAACGGTTTTCATCGCCTTACCGATGCCTGCGCAATTGATTAGACAAGACAGGCTGCCCATGGTCTTTGCCGCATCAACAGCTGCCTGTGCGTCGCTTTCTGAGCTGACATCGCAGCTAATAAAGCGTGCCTTGGGGCCAAGGCTGTGAGCGAATGCTTCACCTAAGGCCGCGTTGACGTCGGCGATCAACACCAAACCGCCTTGATCAACCCACATCTTCGCACTTGCGCCACCCAAACCCGAGGCTCCCCCGGTAATCAGTGCAACTTGACCTTCAATTTGCATAGCTATTCCTTCCCTTCTTGTTTAAAGACCCGTCAAAATTGGAAGTTTAGCCTCGCTTGATAAACTTACAGCTTATAAATCAAGAACACTGGAGACCAAGCGATGAGCATCAAATCCCACGAAAAATTTGGGGAGGTTATCGAGATCATGCATCGGAAGGAGTTGGACCGGGTATCCGATGCCATGTGGGCTCGACGCAAGCATCTCAAGGCGCTTGGTTCAATGGCTAGCCTAGCTGCTGTTCCCGCCATCGGATTGACCGGTGCAAGCGCCCGTGCCCAAGCACTTGAAAAGACGAAAGTTTCAATAGCGGTTGGTGGTAAAGCTTCTTTTTATTACTTGCCGCTTTCGATCGCTGAGTTCAAAGGTTTTTACAAAGCTGAAGGCCTTGATGTCGAGATCAGCGATTTTGCGGGCGGCTCAAGAGCGCTCGCAGCGGTGGTTGGCGGATCGGCCGACGTCGTGTCGGGTGCCTACGAACACACCATCAATCTGCAGCAAAAAGGCCAGATGTTTCAAGCATTCGTCTTGCAGGGTCGTGCGCCGCAAATGGCCATTGGCGTTTCCAGTAAAACCATGGCGGGATACAAGAGTGTTGCCGATTTAAAGGGGAAAAAGATTGGCGTGTCTGCGCCTGGCTCCTCAACCAATATGATGGCGAGTTATATGCTCGCAAACGCTGGCCTTAAGGCTAGCGATGTCTCTTTTGTGGGCGTGGGTACGGGCGCAGGCGCGGTGACGGCCTTGCGTTCTGGGCAGATTGACGCAATCTCAAATGTTGAACCGGTCATGACCATGCTTCAGCAAAGCGGTGACATTCGCATTGTTGCTGATATGAGAACGATGAAAGGTACCCAGGACTTCCTCGGCGGTCCGATGCCTGCAGCATGCCTTTACGCACCACTCACATTTGTACAAAAGTACCCCAACACTGCGCAAGCACTTGCATCGGCAATTATTCGTGCAAACCGCTGGATTGAGTCGGTGGGCCCATCAGAGCTCATTCGGACAGTACCTGAATCCTATCTGCTTGGTGATCGAGGTATTTATCTCGCAACCTTTAATGCGATTCGAGACTCGATTTCGCGCGATGGTTTGATCCCCGACGAGGGTAGTAAAACAGCTCTGAAGCTGCTTGAAGCATCAACACCGAAGTGGGATAAGACAAAGGTTGACTTAGCTAAAACCTATACCAATGAGTTTGCGAAGAAGGCGCTAGCCAAACTTGGAAGAGCGTAGCGCTTCGCCCTTGGCATCAGCGCCCGAGAGGTCGCAAAAGGGACCTGATGCCTTATTGCTTCAGGGTCTAAGGGTCACCTTTGTATCCCGAGATCAACCAGGCCAGCGCTATACCGCGGTTGACGCGACTGATTTGCGTATCGCAAGCGACGAGTTTGTCTCAGTGGTTGGGCCCACGGGTTGCGGTAAGTCAACCCTACTCAATATCGCAGCTGGCCTTCTTGAGCCATCGGCGGGTCGGGTTGAAGTTTTTGGGCAGGCCCTGCGGGGGATTAATCCACGCGCAGGTTATATGTTTCAAACCGAAAGCCTCATGCCCTGGCGCACGGCTCTTGAGAATGTAGCTGCGGGGCTTGAATTTCGCGGTGTTTCGCAGGTTGAGAGAGAGGATCAGGCGAGAGCCTGGCTCGCCCGCGTTGGACTTGCAGGTTTTGAGGATCGCTTTCCCCATCAGATGTCTGGTGGCATGCGAAAGCGCACATCGCTCGCCCAAACCTTAATTCTTGACCCCGATTTGATTCTAATGGATGAGCCTTTTTCTGCGCTCGATATTCAAACCCGCCAATTGATGGAGAACGAAGTCTTAGCGCTTTGGTCTGCCAAGCGCAAAGCTGTGCTTTTTATAACGCACGATTTGGATGAAGCGATCGCCATGAGTGATCGGGTGGTTGTCATGTCGGCTGGCCCGGCAAGCCGACCCATCGGGGAATTTGTCATTGATCTGCCGCGTCCGCGCGATGTTGCCGAGATTCGACTCGATGCGCGTTTCAATGCACTTCATGCGGCGATTTGGGATGTTTTGCGCGACGAGGTCTTAAAGGGGTATCGGCAACAGTTGCCAGGACTGCCATCCGAGGAGGCCAAACTTTGATCGGCGACCCGCGTTCATGTTTTGGGGCTCAAGCACGATGAATCTTGAACGTGGTGTCGGTTTGTTGACCGCGCGGCTCGCTTTGCTTGTGGCAGTGTTAGGCATTTGGCATATCGCAGCACGCGATCCCCAAGTTGCATTTTTCATCGGTGAGCCCTTGAAGGTTGCCGCTCAAGTCTTCTCTTGGTTTGTGATTGAGGCGGACATTTACAGCCATCTAGCGGTCACCTTACTTGAGACACTGATGGCCTTTGTCATCGGCACCGTTTTCGGACTATTGATGGGTCTTTGGCTGGCACTGAGCCCCACCGCTGCAGCGATTCTCGATCCCTATATTAAGGCGCTTAACTCCATGCCTCGGGTCATTCTTGCCCCCATCTTTAGTGTGTGGTTCGGCTTGGGTATGGCATCGAAGGTCGCGTTGGCCATTACGCTCGTGTTCTTTATTGTGTTCTTCAATGTATATCAAGGTGTTCGCGAGGTGAGCCCTGTCATTCTCGCCAATGCAAAAATGCTTGGTGCAAGTCAGCGACAACTCTTACGCGCGGTGTATTTACCTTCTGCGACAAGCTGGGTGTTTTCTTCGCTCCACACCTCGGTCGGCTTGGCTTTTGTCGGGGCAGTGGTTGGTGAGTACCTGGGATCTGCCCGCGGGGTGGGTTACTTAATTCTGCAAGCCGAAGGGACCTTCGATATCAATACAGTGATCGCAGGGATTGTGGTCCTCACCTGTTGCGCCCTGATCCTTGATGCTTTGGTGAGCTTGATCGAAAAACGATTGCTCACTTGGCAACCCAAGCAAGGTGAGACGGAAAAACTTTAGAGGCGCTTGGCGTTAAGGGGGGGCCATTTTTGACCACGAATCAGGGTTGGGCCCCAGTCAGTCGTCCTTCGCAGCCGCAAAGGCACGCTCAAGAAAATCAAGCCGATCCTGCCCCCAGAAGGGTACACTGTCGAAAACATACCAGGGTGCACCAAAAACCTCAGCCTGCAGTGCTTCCTGAGTGTTTGCTTCGTAGCGCGCATGGGCAGATTCACTTGCCGCTTTAGTGAGCAAATCATCGGCCTCAAAACCAATCCTTTGCAAGGCTGCACGGATATCGTTTTCATCCGCAATATTGGCTTCATCAGCCCAAACCGATTTGAGCATGGCGCCAGCTACCATCAGGGCGGCTTTGTTGCCAAGCAATTCATCGGCTGCAATCACGCACCGCGCTGCGAGTCGGTCATCAGCAGGGAAAAACTTCGGGTGAATGGTCAGTGGCAAGCCGCTCCGTTGGCGCCAGCGCTCAAGTTCGACCAATCGATAAGCCTGCCGCTGCGGGGCACGTTTAGCCAGGGGAAGACCTCCAGATGCCGGGAAAATCTGTCCGAGGTTCATCGGTTTAACCCGAATCGCCACCTGATGCTTCTCGGCCATGGCGACAAAACGCTCGTGCCCCAGATAAGTCCAGGGTGAGGTGCAGACAAAGTAGTAATCACAGAACTTTTGCATGGTCTTTTCGCTGTCCTTCGGTGCGCTTCATCAGCTTGGATTACTTCGTCTTGGCAGGCTCGCTCGGCGCTCCGGCAGAACTTGCTGCAGGCGTCGCAGTTGGCGCACTGACGCCTGCCGGTGCTGTTGGAGCCGGTGCGCTGACTGCAGAGGGGCCTGACGCCGGCGCGCTTACTGCAGCGGGTGCTGCATGAGCAGCCTTGGCTGTCTTGGCATCGCCACCCCAAATCATGCCCATCACGGGTACCAACAAGAGCGCCACGATGTTGATGATCTTGATGAGCGGGTTGACTGCAGGGCCTGCGGTGTCCTTGTAGGGGTCGCCCACGGTGTCGCCGGTCACCGCGGCTTTGTGTGCATCAGAGCCCTTGCCACCGTGATGGCCTTCTTCAATATACTTTTTCGCGTTATCCCAGGCGCCACCGCCTGTACACATCGAAATCGCGACGAAAAGGCCGGTCACGATGGTGCCCATGAGAACCCCGCCAAGCGCCGCTGGGCCCAAGAACACACCAACCAGAATTGGCACCACGACGGGCAGAATCGATGGCACGATCATTTCCTTAATCGCTGCTGCGGTGAGTAAGTCGACCGCTTTGGAGTACTCAGGCTTGGCCTTGCCCTCCATGATGCCCTTGATTTCACGAAACTGCCTGCGTACTTCCTCAACCACCGATCCGGCGGCACGACCCACAGCCTCCATAGCCATGGCACCGAATAAGTAAGGAATCAGACCGCCAATAAATAAACCAATAATGACCCGCTCGTTGGATAAATCGAAGGTGGTATCCAGGCCAGCGCTTTCAAGTGCGTGGGTGTAGTCCGCAAAAAGCACAAGTGCAGCCAGCCCCGCAGAGCCAATCGCGTAGCCCTTGGTCACTGCCTTGGTTGTGTTGCCCACCGCATCGAGTGGGTCGGTGATGTTACGCACGGAGTCGGGCAGTTCGGCCATTTCAGCAATACCGCCTGCGTTGTCGGTAATGGGCCCATACGCATCAAGCGCGACCACAATGCCTGCCATCGATAACATGGCGGTTGCTGCAACCGCAACGCCGTATAAGCCACTTAAGGCATAGGACTCGAGAATTGCGACGCAAACAAAGAGTACAGGCCACATGGTCGACTTCATCGAGACCGCGATACCAGCGATGATGTTGGTGGCATGCCCTGTGGTGGATGCCTGCGCGACGTATTGCACCGGCTTGTATTCGGTGCCGGTGTAGTACTCGGTAATCCAGACGATAGCGCCGGTAAGCACCAAGCCAACCAGTACACAAAGCCAGATATTCATGACCGAGGTATTGGAGGCCGCAAGGTCTGCACCGGTAAACACCCAACCTGTCAACGGATAGGCGACCACCAGTGCGAGCACGCCGGCCACGATCAAGCCCTTGTACAAGGCATTCATGATCTTGCCACCCGGGGTGGCTTTCACGAAAGCAGCACCAATAATCGATGCGATGATTGACATGCCGCCTAAAACCAGCGGGTAGAGCACAGCCTGCGCTTCGGCACCTTTGAGCATCAGGGCACCAAGCAACATGGTGGCAATCAAGGTGACTGCGTAGGTCTCAAAGAGGTCGGCTGCCATGCCTGCACAGTCTCCAACGTTATCACCGACGTTGTCGGCGATCACAGCCGGATTACGGGGGTCATCTTCAGGGATGCCTGCCTCGACTTTTCCGACTAGATCTGCGCCCACGTCGGCGCCCTTGGTGAAAATACCGCCACCTAAACGGGCAAAAATTGAAATAAGCGAGCTACCAAAGGCCAGGCCAATGAGTGGTTTGATTACATCGTGGAGTGATGCGCCTTCCGCACCCATTTTTACCAGGACGAAGTAGTAGCCAGCCACGCCAAGCAGGCCCAGCCCAACCACCAGCATGCCGGTAATAGCGCCACCTTTAAAGGCTACCGCGAGTGCCTCATTCAGACCCTGGGTTGCGGCTTGCGCGGTTCGCACATTGGCACGCACCGACACATTCATACCGATGTAGCCGGCGGCACCCGACAAAATTGCACCGATCGCAAAACCAATTGCAGTGGTGGTACCAAGCCCCGGTACCACCCAGATCACGATAAACAACACCACGCCAACAATGCCGATCGCACGATACTGCCGATTGAGATAGGCGCTGGCGCCAGTTTGAATGGCAGCGGCAATTTCCTGCATTCTTCCGTTGCCAGCGGGTAGTGACGAAATCCAGCGACTTTGAACGATTCCATAAAGGACGGCCGCCAAGCCGCAAATCAAGGACAGCCATAGTCCTGTTGATGTTGCCTCACTCATCGTTGTCTCCTCTCAGTTTTTTTAATCGACGATGCAAAAACCGGACGCGATCCGGTAATTCGGCGAAGCGTCCTGCCTGTGCCGAATCTAAGCTTACAACGTGCTGCCCAGCTTTGGGCAGCAGCTGGCAAAAGGCTTGTTTTGAATTCTTAGGGTTTGTGAGTGCGAAAAGCTCGCAAGCCTCAGCGTAAAGCCTCTAAAACACGCTCACTGATGGCATCGACCGCGCCCTGACCCGATATTTTTCGATAGCGTGGGGCACCACTTGAACCTGAAGCTGCCCACTTGCCGTAGTAATCAACCAATTGTCTGGTTTGCGCATGGTAGACCTCCAGGCGCTTGCGCACGGTTTCCTCGCGATCATCGTCGCGCTGGATCAAATCCTCACCCGTGACATCATCTTTGCCTTCAACTTTAGGGGGGTTGAAGTGGACATGGTAAGTGCGGCCACTTGCCGTGTGCACACGCCTGCCACTCATGCGGCTAATGATGTCCTGATCGGGCACGTCAATTTCAAGGACCACGTCAATTTGGACGCCCGCATCCTTCATAGCTTCAGCTTGAGGAATGGTTCTGGGAAAGCCGTCAAATAAATAGCCGTTCGCGCAGTCGTCTTGCTTGAGGCGGTCCTTCACCAGGCCAATGATGATGTCATCAGACACGAGCCCACCCGAATCCATGACTTTTTTGGCTTCAAGTCCAAGTGGGCTGCCTGCCTTAACAGCGGCGCGCAACATGTCGCCGGTCGAGATCTGTGGGATGTTATAGGTCTTGGTGATAACGGCCGCCTGAGTGCCCTTACCAGCACCGGGTGGTCCCAATAGAATAAGTCGCATGCTTATGGTCTCCGTGAATAATGCCTTGAGTGAGCTGCCTTGTATCGATTACTTCCCTACTCAATAAGAGCGGATTCATCGACAACGCTAACCGAGGGTAATCGCAAATCGATTGATCGGTCAATTGATGGGAAGCCGTTTGCTTCAGTTCGCGCGCTTTTGCAGCCTCTTGCGAACGAGGGCCCTGACATGCTCCAAATCTTCAGCCGTATCAACGCCTGGCGGGGCGGCCGCTTCCATGCGATAAACGCTGATCCGGTATCCGTGCCATAAGGCTCTTAACTGCTCGAGCGCTTCAAGCTGTTCTAAAGCGGGCGAAGCAAGGTTCGGAAAGCTTTGCAAGAAAGGCAGACGGTATGCATAAATGCCAACATGTCGCAACAAGGCCTCACCAAGGCCTTCGCGACGTTGATCCCGGTCAAAGGGAATCGTGGCACGAGAAAAATACATGGCCTCATCGCGATGATTGAGCACGAGCTTTACCACATGGGGACTGTGGATGCCGACGGGATCATCGAGTGGATGAGCGGCGGTCGCCATGGCTGCTTCTGGCGCTGAGGCAAGCTTGTCAATTAGCGCATTGATGAGTTCGGGTTCTATCAGAGGTTCATCGCCTTGTACATTCACAACGATGTCGTCATCAGGAATATGCAAGCGTGCAGCAGCCTCGGCGAGCCGATCGGTACCTGAGACATGATCGCTTCGCGTCATGATGGCTTCATAGCCGAAGCCCTCAACGCATTGCGCGACTTCTTCACTATCGGTTGCCACGATGACTCGATGCGCACTCGCTTTGAGACATTGATCAAGCACCCGTATAACCATCGGGCGACCTTCAATATCGGCTAAGGGCTTACGGGGTAAGCGGCTTGAACCGAGCCTTGCGGGGATAAGTATCCAGGTCTTCAAGCGCCTGCCTGCTCATCAGCACCCCGAGAAGGCACTTGTGCTTCGGATCGTTCGGACTCGGTTGATCGCGCTTCGGCAAGCAACATCACCGGAATACCATCGCGGATTGGAAAGGCCAAGTGATCGTGTTCACAGATCAATTCAAGCGCTTGCCGGTCGTGTCTCAGGCTGTTTTTGCAAATCGGACAGGCAAGAATTTCAAGAAGTCGATTGTCCACGCGCGATATGCTCCAATGCCAGACAAAGAGGTTCGGGGGCACTAAGGGTCTGAAACAACACATAGACCGTTAAGGGGAGATCGCCGTATTTTACGGCGTCTTTGGCGGTCAACACGATCGCATCAATCGACTGTCCGCGGGCTGAGGCTTTGGCCAACACCCCATCAAGATCTAAGGCTCTATGATCACCCGGAAACTGCCAGTGAGCCTCAATCCCTTGCTCAGACAAGGCATTGGCTAGTGCCTCGGCTTGAGCGATTCCTGCAACCCCCAGTAAGTTCGCTCCACGAACACGTTCGGCAAACTGCGCCAATGAGATCCCATCAACGCGACCAGCGAGCCAATCGCGACGATCCAGGACCACAAGGCCTGGTTCTGGAAGCCACTGACTCGATTTTGCAAGTGCATGGATTTCGATTTGCGAAGGCATGAAGTCCTGTCTTGGTCCAGATCTTGAGCTTGGCTTGCGAAGCAGTAAGTAGTCCGAGGGCTTCCTGTCTTTGAGAGCTTCGCGCAGCGGGCCTGCAGGCAAGCAACGGCGATTACCGAGACCGCGTGTGTCGATAAGCAGGATTTCGTAGGCGCGTTTAAGACCTTGGTGTTGTAGCCCGTCGTCTGAAAGAATCAAGTCGAGTTGCGCTTCTTGACTTAAGCACAGCGCAAGGGCTGCGCTGCGATCACGCCCGACAAATAAGGGACATGCGCTTTCGATGGCCAACAGGACTGCTTCATCGGACCAGCCTGCGCGCCATGCTTCGAAGGGGCTTGCGTAGTGATCGGTTTTGAGTTGGCCCTCGAGCTTCCCCCCAAAACCACTGCACAAAATGGCGATGCGCAGTCCTTGCTGGCGCAAGGCCTTTGCAAGCGTAATCACCAAGGGTGTCTTTCCCGATCCGCCGGCCACTAAATTGCCCACGATGACAACCGCTGGTCTTTGATCCTGCTCAATCGTGATCCTCGCGCGTCGTTTGCTTGCAAGTCTTTCGACGGCCTTCGCTGCAGCCAAGCCAAGCCAGGATCGTGTGACAAGCCACACGAGCGCCCCAATCACAGCGCTGGCTGCTCCTCTCGGTACAAGTGCGTTACGTTTCGCCGATGGGTGCGCCTCTGAAGGAAACCAGGCAGCCAATAAGGCCTGCTCGAGTGAGGACCTGAAGGTTGCTGGCCCCGCGTGCTGCGCGGTCACAGGCGAGCTAGACGATCGACCCGGAACATGGGTCGATTCGCCAAGCGTCTTAGTCTTTTTGCGTAACGAGTCCAACGCGCTCAATGCCCGCTTGCCGAGCTGCATCCATGACGCGTACCACGGCGCCATGGGGTGCGAGGCGGTCGGCGTAAATCATCAAGTTTGGGGCGTTAGCACGCGTTACGGCATCGCTTTGCTTGGTGGGGTCAGGATTCGACGGGTCCACCGTCGCGTTGGCATTATTTTTAGCGTTGAATGTTTGTCGAGCCTCGATAAAGGCCCTCACGAGTGCGCCCGCATCAAGGCCGCTGAGTGCTTGGGTGTCCCCGATCCGAATGCTGCCATCGCGTAGCACAGCCACTCGAAGTCCTGTTCGTGCGATCTCCGTACCGGCTCGGCTTGAGGCCAAATTTAAACCGAGTTGCGACCACTTACTAAGGGTGCTGGTCACTAAGACAAACATCAAGACCACAAGCAACAGGTCAATCAGCGCAATGAGACTGATATCTGGCTCAGGTTTTGCACGAATCGAAAACAAGCTGGGTCGATCTCTGAAGCCCATCCAGGCCATCACGAATCCCCTCCTGAAGAAACTGACCTGTGATGATCCACACTGGCTTGCTCCGCGCGCTCTTGTCGAAGTGGCTGGCCTAATTGGTGCAGCCAACGCTGCGCCATCATTTCCAAATCCGCCACGAGTCCATCACAACGTTCGCGCAATAAGCGGTGTGCAAGCGTGGCCGGGATAGCCAGCCCGAGTCCTAGCCCGGTTGCATGCAGTGCCATGGCAATCGCCGCAGCCAAGGCCTGAGGATCGGCTTGATCGCCCGATTGGACGCCGAATGCCTCAATCATGGCTGCAACAGTGCCGAGCAGACCGACCAACGGCGCAAGGCTGGCAAGCGTGGCCAAAAGACTGAGGCCCCGCTCAAGTTCTCGCACCATGGCTTGTCCGGTAATTTGCACAGCGAGTTCTTGACTCGATCGATCGTCATGCCTTGCGTTGAGCCCGGCTATCAAGACTTTACCCGCCATCGATGACTTTTCAAGCGCGCTTTGCGCTTGCATCAGGTCTGGATGTTCGTCGGGGCGACCTCGGACGAGGACAAGCAAGTCGCTTGCAGTCGCCAAGGCTTGAGTCGGCAGCACTTGTGATCGACGCATCACCCATAATCGGTCGATCACAATCGCGAGCGCCGCCACCGACATGGCGAGCAAAATCCACGCAGGCCAACCGGCTTGACGGAATATGTCGATCACGGCTTGACAGCCCTCAGACCGTTCAATTGTTTCAACTTAAGTATCATTTCAGGTTTGAGGTCGGTGCACCCTACGAATTGTCCGCCCGAATGTCTGTGTGAGCAAATCCGCAAGCTGTGCATGCTTACAGGGCTTTCGTTAATCATGCACAATTTCTGTGGATAACTATGTGCAAAGCCTGTCCCGAAACCTTCCAAAGGCTTGAAAATTCAGCGTTTGAATCATCTGCTGAAAAAATAGTCAAATTAAAATCCTTTAGAATCAATGGCTTATCAAATTAATCAGGGCATTTCAAGGGTTTTTCTCTTGCTCTCCCCACAACGTCCGAAGTTGTGGAAAGTATTCGGACGGAAAGTCCGATGAAAGCTGGTTTTCTCCAAAGCAATGCCGATTCGCTCGGGCTTGGCGCTTTAAAAGGCCCCGAAGTACTCGCTGTTTCCGAGCTTGTTCGGCGGATCGCAGGGCTACTGGAGAGACAATTTCCTTTGCTCCGGGTAAGAGGGGAGATTTCGAATCTAAGCGTTGCGAGTAGCGGGCATCATTACTTCAGTTTGAAGGATCGACAGTCGCAAATTCGCTGTGTCATGTTCCGCAATAAGGCCCAGTTCATGGGGTTTCGGCCTAAAGAAGGCGACATGGTCGAGGTTTTAGCGCAGCTCTCGGTTTATGAGCCGCGTGGTGACATCCAACTGCAAATCGAACAAATGCGTCCCGCAGGTCAAGGCGACTTGCAATTGCAGTTTCTTCGTCTCAAACAAAAGCTCCAGGCAGAGGGTCTCTTCGATCAGGAAAGAAAGCGGGTTTTGCCCGAGCTGCCGAGGGCCATTGGCGTCATTACGTCCTTGCAGGCCGCAGCCCTTCGCGATGTGCTCGCAACCCTCGGCCAGCGAATGCCATCGATTCCGGTGATCATTTATCCGGCATCGGTCCAGGGGCTGTCGGCGCCCAAGGAATTGATTGAGGCATTTAGGCAAGCGAACGAGCGCAAGGATTGTGATGTTTTGTTGCTTGTGAGGGGAGGCGGTTCGATCGAGGACTTGTGGGCCTTTAACGATGAAACGCTGGCTCGTTGTATAGCCTCCAGCCCTATCCCAGTGATTGCGGGTATTGGCCATGAAAGCGATGTGACGATTGCCGACTTCGCTGCGGATTGGCGCGCGCCAACTCCCACGGCGGCGGCGACCCAGTCTTGTCCAAGCTGGCAAAGCCTTGAGCGGCAACTCCAGCATGTTGCGCAAACCATGCAACTGCGCTGGCAGACAAGCCTGCGCCGCTTTGAGCAGCACACCGACCGCCTGGCACGGCAACTTAAGGCACCGTCTGAGCGGTTACAGGAGCGGGCCGAATGGCTGCAACGGCTAAGTCTGCGTTTGCGCTCCCCAGACTTGGACCGACTTGGTGAAGCCTTGGCATTGAGGGCTCGGAGGCTTGGGCAGGCACTGGAAACCACCATGAAGTCTCGGGAATCTCAGCTCG
Source organism: Burkholderiaceae bacterium (assembly GCA_900299025.1). GTDB lineage: Bacteria > Pseudomonadota > Gammaproteobacteria > Burkholderiales > Burkholderiaceae_E > UBA3064. The sequence continues at coordinate 4,586 of OMIE01000085.1, read as the reverse complement.
ATGTTTTCAGCAAACAACTCGAGCTTCTCAGTCCACAACGAATACTTGAGCGTGGCTATGCGCTGGTCACTGATGAACATGGACGCCTCGTTCGCAAGGCCACGGCACTGGCCCCTGGCGACATGCTCGATGTCAGCCTTGCCGAGGGGCTCATTCAGGTTGAAGTTACCGGCACGGGCGATTGAAACGATGTGTTGCTTCGTTGACGATACGACAGTTGCTTGAACATCGACAGCCGCTTGACGATGGCCAGTAATTAAGCAACTAGGCCTAAGGTGAGCCGAAGAGCTTTGGATGGCCAATTCGACTGCCCTCGCGCAGGCCTTTGCGCACAAACCAGCCCTGCTCCATTTCGAGTGCGAAGCGCACGGGCTCGCGGGCGCAATGACTCTTTTCGCTGTGTGCTTGCATGTCTGCGATATTGGTGATCGTGCCGTCATCTCGCAAAAAGGCAATGCTCAGCGCAAGCGGTGTGTTTTTCATCCAAAAGCAGTAGGGCGAGGCTTGCTGGAAGATAAATAACATGCCGTGATTCGGGGCGAGTTGCTCACGAAACATCAGGCCTCGTGATCGCGTCTCGTCATTAGCCGCTACCTCGGCAACGATTCGGTGCATACCCGCTCGAAGTTCGATTTGCGGAAGCGGCGGATTTCGATCTTGAGCACGGGCCGACCCTTGGGATGTGGCAAAAACCAGCATCAGCGCCGTACTGATCTGAAGCGCTAAAAGTAGAAAGTAAGCAGGTTGACTGCCTACGGATTTGTCGAACAAGCTCATAGCAGCCTTTGTTCTCCAAAGACTCATTATCGGTTTATGGAACGATAAACCTGCAAAAATAAAAAGGCAGGATATACCTGCCTTAGAAAACCAAAAAGCAAAAACAAAAAGCGACCAAATGGTCGCCTTTCGATTACTTCTTTTGCTCTTTCTTAGCGTCGGCTTTCTTGTCGTCTTTCTTGGCGTCAGAAGCGTAAGCAGCACCAACAGCGAACATGCTGGCCATCAGGATAGCGATCAATTTTTTCATGATTTCCTCTTCTTGGAAAGTTGATATTGACCAAGTGGTCATATGCTTCAACGTTCAGCGGATGCTTTGGTTGACAGCAGTTCGTGAGTGTAATGTTCTAACTTCGGGTTGCCCATGGTCTGTTGGCAAGGCGCAACATGATCTCCATACTCGCCGGAGGTCACAAAGAAAAACCGGCCAGGAGGCCGGTTCTTTTTTGGGCTGTTCAGCGACCGTTCAGGTTGGGGCCTGAATATTGGATGCTTGTTTCCCCTTCGGACCCTGGACCACGTCAAACTGCACACGTTGTCCTTCTTTCAGCGTACGAAATCCGTTCATTTGGATCGCTGAAAAATGCGCAAACAAATCTTCGCCGCCCTCATCAGGCGTGATAAAGCCAAAACCTTTGGCGTCATTGAACCACTTCACCGTACCGGTCGCCATTGCAAAACCCATCCATCAAAAAGACTTCAAAACATCCCGATCGAATGATCGAAAACTGAAACGTGCAAGGAAAAACCCTTAATCACGCATGGATTCTCTGGTCTAAAGGGCTTAACGTCAAGTGCGAATAACAACTTCGTGACGCTTTTGCGGGCTTTGTAAAGATTTTTGGGCGGCAACCGTTGTTTTCCGTCGTTTTATGACAGGAAAACAACAATCAAATCCATGGGTTCAGTGCCACCGAAACCCCTGGCTACGGCTTAAAATCGCGGTCATGCCAAATTCAAATTCACCAAGTCTTGTTCTCGACAAACAAGAGGCCAAGACGAAACCACCGCCCATGTACCGGGTCGTCCTGCTCAATGACGATTACACGCCCATGGAATTTGTGATCCTCGTGCTGCAAAAGTTCTTTAAGATGGGGCGTGAGAAGGCAACGCAGGTCATGCTGAAAGTGCACCAAGAGGGCAAAGGGGTCTGTGGACTTTTCCCGCGCGATATTGCGGCCACCAAGGTCGAACAAGTTTGTAGTTTTGCAAGGCAGCATCAACACCCGCTGCAGTGCATGATGGAGGAAGCATGATTGCTCAGGAATTAGAAGTTAGTCTGCATATGGCCTTCGTTGAGGCTAGGCAGCAGCGTCACGAGTTTATTACCGTTGAGCATCTCTTGCTCGCGTTACTCGATAATCCTTCCGCTGCTGAGGTGCTGCGCGCTTGTGCCGCCAACATCGATGATTTACGGAAAAATTTGACCGGGTTCATCAAAGAAAACACCCCTGTAGTTCCTGGTACCGACGATATCGATACGCAGCCAACGCTAGGGTTTCAGCGGGTCATACAGCGTGCAATCATGCATGTGCAGTCCACATCCAACGGGAAAAAGGAAGTGACCGGCGCCAATGTGTTGGTGGCTATTTTTGGTGAGAAGGATTCGCACGCTGTTTACTACTTACATCAGCAGGGCATCACACGGCTTGATGTTGTGAACTACATCTCGCATGGGATCACTAAGGCTCCTCAGTCCAAGGAGCAGGGCCAGGAAGAGGCCAAGCAGGGTGAGGGCGAAGAGCAGGCAGCCGCTGCGCAACCAGGACAGCCCAACGCGCTTGATCAGTTCACAAATAATTTGAATGCCGCAGCGAAAGAAGGGCGTATTGATCCGCTAATTGGGCGCGAAGCCGAAGTCGAGCGCGTAATCCAGATTTTGTGTCGTCGCCGAAAAAATAATCCACTACTCGTTGGCGAGGCCGGTGTTGGTAAGACTGCCATCGCTGAAGGTTTGGCGTATCGCATCACACAAAAAGACGTACCCGATATTCTTGGTGACGCAACGGTTTATGCACTCGATATGGGGGCACTCCTGGCAGGAACCAAATATCGGGGTGACTTTGAACAGCGCCTTAAGCTCGTGCTGAAGCAATTAAAGGCTATCCCTAACGGCATTTTGTTTATCGATGAAATCCACACGCTTATCGGTGCTGGCTCTGCTTCCGGGGGCACGCTCGATGCATCGAATCTTTTGAAGCCAGCGCTTTCTTCGGGTCAACTTAAGTGTATCGGGGCGACTACCTTTACCGAGTACAGGGGTATTTTTGAAAAAGACCACGCCTTATCCAGACGGTTTCAGAAAATTGACGTCGGTGAGCCAACAATAGAGCAAACCGTCCAAATCCTGCGCGGTCTTAAATCACGGTTTGAGGAGCACCACAGTGTTAAGTATTCGGCGGCTGCTCTGTCAGCAGCGGCCGAGTTATCGGCGAAATACATCAACGACCGGCACCTGCCTGATAAGGCCATCGATGTGATCGACGAAGCCGGCGCCGCGCAGCGCATACTGCCGAAGAGTAAACAAAAACGAACGATCGGCAAGCTGGAGATTGAGGATATCGTTGCAAAAATTGCAAGAATCCCGCCCGCATCGGTGTCCTCAGACGATCGCAGCAAACTGCAGCACTTACATCGTGACCTCACCAACACAGTCTTTGGTCAGGATGCGGCGATCGAAGCCTTGGCTGCGGCAATCAAGATGGCGAGATCGGGTCTTGGTAAGCCTGAAAAGCCAATTGGTTCGTTCTTGTTTTCAGGACCAACCGGCGTCGGCAAGACCGAGGTGGCTCGTCAGCTCGCCTTTATTCTTGGTATTGAACTGATTCGCTTTGATATGTCGGAGTATATGGAGCGACACGCGGTATCTCGTCTTATCGGAGCGCCTCCCGGTTATGTGGGTTTTGATCAAGGCGGCCTGCTGACCGAGGCGATTACGAAAAAGCCGCATGCTGTTCTCTTGCTCGATGAGATCGAGAAAGCCCATCCTGACGTGTTTAACATCCTGCTACAAGTTATGGATCACGGCACGCTCACCGATAATAACGGTCGAAAATCTGATTTTCGTAACGTCATTATTATCATGACAACCAATGCTGGTGCTGCCGATTTGCAAAAGCGTTCGATTGGCTTCTCGAATCTTACGGCGGCTGGTGACGAAATGGCTGAAATCAAGCGGATGTTCACGCCCGAGTTTCGTAACCGCCTTGACGCGATTATTGGTTTCAGAGCGCTCGATGAGCAGATTATTTTGCGTGTGGTTGATAAGTTCTTAATGCAACTCGAAGAGCAACTTCACGAGAAAAAGGTTGAAGCGATATTCAGCGAGAAACTCCGCGCCTATTTGGCTAAGAAGGGCTTTGACCCACTGATGGGTGCCCGCCCGATGCAACGGCTCATCCAGGACACGATTCGTAGGGCGCTTGCCGATGAGTTGTTGTTTGGTCGATTGGTTCAAGGTGGCAAAGTCACCGTTGATCTCGATGAAGGCGATCAGGTTAAGTTGGTGATTGCAGGGGCTTCCGATGCAATGAAGCCATCGTCTGATGCAGGAGAAGAAGCGCCGGAAGTTGTCTCTGCGTAGGTGGAAGTTGTCTTTGCGTAGGTTTTTGCAGCAAGGCTTTTTTTGTTTGTTTCATTAAGGGGGAGACCGTCATGAGTGAGCGCTGGATCAAGCGTGTGGCCGGAATGATTGGCATTGTCGTAGCAACAATCCCGTTTTCCGTATCGGCAAGTTCAGTGTCGGGAAGCGGAGCGGCATTAGCCGCAAATTTTGCCAATTGTCACGGCACCTCAGGAAGAGCTATTGG